>JBJKPJ010000001.1:0-1274 GCA_046706605.1 Bathyarchaeia archaeon
ATGTTGGACAAAGCCACCTACCCGCTTATAGGTGACTGGTGGTTTGTGCTTGAGTACCTTAGCAAGGGAAAAATCGAAGAATGCGCCAGACACGTCGCTTGGATGCTTAACACAACCAAAGGTTACGCCATAAAAATCGTGAACCCCGGTGGTTTAGAATCATGGGGTTTTGGCAGAAACGTAAACAGCATCGATGATCAACTTCAAACCTTCTGCATTAAGCATCGGGAAATCGTGGTCGGCTTAGCTAAAGTCGACGAAATGCTAAACCTGCCCCACTAAATCCACTTACACACTAACAATTTGGGCTTACCCGGCAACTACGTTACCACTTTGGAAACTATGAAAGCACTTGAAGCCGTGCCCTACAAAGGCAAACCAGTAGCCCACATAACTCACTTGCAGTTCTCCAGTTTTGCCGGTGATAGCTGGGTGCATTTCCAGTCTGCATCAGAGGAAATCTCAAATTACATCAACGCCCACAACCACATGACTTTCGACATGGGACAAGTTATCTTCTCAGACACCACAACCATGACCGCTGACGGACCCTTTGAGTTTACGCTCTACCAACTCAGCGGACACAAATGGGTTAACAGCGACGTTGAAACAGAAACCAGCGGTGGAATCATACCTATGCATTACAAGAAAAGCAGCCCCGTTAACGCGTTACAATGGTCAATTGGGTTGGAATTAGCCTTGCTGATTAAGGATCCGTGGAAAATGTTTATGACAACCGACCACCCCAATGGCGGACCCTTCTTTGCTTACCCCCGAATAATTGCTTGGCTAACAAGCAAAAAAGCTCGCATGGCGACACTTAAGAAATGCAACAAGAAAGCACAGAGCAAAAGCCTGCTACCAACAATTGACCGTGAACTCAGCCTCTACGAACTTGCAGTAGTAACCCGCGCCGGACAAGCTAAAGCGCTGGGACTGAAAAACAAAGGTCACTTAGGCGTGGGCGCAGATGCGGACGTAGCAATCTATAACATCAACCCAGAAATAATGGATATAGCAAAAAGATACAAGACAGCCCGCAAAGCATTCCATAATGCAGCATACACAATCAAAGACGGCCAAATCGTTGTTAAAGATGGCGAAGTAGTCCAGAACGTATCGGGAAGAACTATGTGGCTGGATGTGAAAACGGCTGAACCCTGCCGCATTGACGAGCAGATGCAGCAGAAATTCCGAGAATACTGGACTGTTGACTATGAAAACTATCCAGTAGCAGATCATTACGTTTAAGTTAAAGACCCAATAACCATCAA
>JBJKPJ010000002.1:0-2851 GCA_046706605.1 Bathyarchaeia archaeon
TTCCTCAGCAAGCGACTCCATCTTTGTGGCATACTGTTCCACCTCAGCACTCTTGACAGCAAGCCGTTTCTGTAACTGCTCTAGTTCAACAACTCGTTCTTTTGCAGCCTCTTCACTTTTTTTCAATGCTTCTTCTACTTTCTTGCGCTCAGTAACATCCACTGCCATTCCAATGATGAACCGTCTACCATCCCTAACGTACCAGGCGATGAAGCGCTAAAACTCCAGTACCTCAAACTGCCGTCATGTGCCCGAATTGGAAACTCTACATCGATAGATTTACAATTTCCAGCTAACAACGCGTGCATATGGTTTCGAACTGCGTTTGCTCCTTCACCATAGGCAGTCTCAGTCAACCAAGTGTCGAAATTTGGAACCTCATCAAGGGTGTAACCGGTCAATTCAGTCCAGGCTCGACTGAGCTGAAGAACCTCTCCATTTTCAGCATGCATAATCATTGGAATGGGAGCATCCTCAACCGCTCTACGTAGCTGTTCCTCACTTTCTTTCACTGCGGTTTCTGCTTTCTTGCGCTCAGTTATATCAACGTTTGATTCAAGAATGCTGTCTTCTTCTTCTTCTTCTTCTTCTTCTGCTTTTTCAAAAAGCCAACAACTTTGAACGACTACTTCTCTACCGTCTTTTGCTTTATGATATAGTTCTCCTGCCCATTTTCCATCGCGGTTTAATTTAGCGTTTATTTCAATCAGAGGGATAGGAAATTTAGCTCTTAGAAGTGTGTGCGACTTTTGCCCTAATGCTTCTTGCTTGGTATACCCATATATTTTTTCTGCGCCATCGCTCCAAAATGTTATAGTTCCATCAAGCTTCCTTGTAATAATGGCGTCAGGGCTAATGTCAATGAGGGCTGCTTGCCGTTTTATTACGTGTTCTGCCTTCTTGTGCTCAGTAACATCCACTGCCATTCCAATGATGAACCGTCTACCATCCATCAGAGTCCCATGTGAAGAGGCACTAAAACTCCATTGCCTTATGCCCTTTTTATGGGTGCGCACAGTAAAGTCGACATTTATCGATTTCTCTTTTCCTTTAAAGAGTTCATGCATATGGTTTCTTATGTTCTGGGCCCCGTCATAAACAGCATTTGTTAGCCAATTGTCAAAAACTGCAATATCGTTTAGACTGTACCCAGTCAATTCTGTCCATGAGCGGCTAATTTGAAGAACTTGCCCATCTTCTGCTTGCATAATCGTAGGTATGGGCGCTTCCTCTATAGCCCGTCTGAATTGCTCTTCACTTAACTTAAGGGCTTCTTTCGACTTCATTCACAGACCAGTTCTAAAAACCTATATTACATTAAATGATTTAGTTTGAAATTTAAGCTTAACGTAAATTGTTGCTTAAATCTTCAGTTATCATTTTTTTCTGTGTGTATGAATATTGATAGGGCCGCTGGTTTGGGACTTGTCTTGAAGAAGGTATCGGTTTTTGAGGGAAATACATCGCACAATGGCAAAAACATACTGAAAATGTGAATTAATGGTTTGAGAGCCTGAACACGATGATATCACAAACAAGATATAGGGCTCTGCGGCTTAGAAAACGTCATAATAATGTTTGTTGCAGTTGCAGTAGTAACCTATACAACAGTGAAGAGGGTGTAAAAGACGACTCAAGAAGAGAGTAAAAATTTACTGAGCAAGTTTGGACGGTTTGGAATAGATAGTGTGGGCGAAATACCGTGGGGAACTCATCTATGCCAATTCTATGAATCCAAACAAGACCTCATAGATATTTTAGTTCCCTACTTTGCGGAAGGACTGCGCAGCAATGAGTTTTGCATGTGGGTTACCTCTCCACCTCTTGAAGTCGCCGAGGCAAGAAAAGCACTCAAAAAAGCCGTTCCAGACTTGGAAAACTATGAGCACAAAAAGCAGATTGAAATAATTTCCTACAACGACTGGTATCTACTTGATGGCAAATTCGATTGTGACCGCGTCCTGCAAGGATGGGTCGATAAAGAGACTGCGGCATTGAATAATGGTTTTGAAGGTTTGCGGTTAACTGGTAACACTTTTTGGATTGAACGAAGCCTATGGAACAGCTTTGTTGATTACGAAGAGGCAGTTAACGCCGTCATAGGCAAACACAACATGATTGCACTATGTACGTACTGCCTGCTAAACTGCACAGGAACCGACGTCGTTGATGTAGTCCGCAACCATGTAGGCACACTAATAAAACAAAGCGGAAAATGGGTTTTGGTTGAAGACGCCATACAACGCAAGACTATGGAAGAAGCCTTACGCAAGAGTGAAGCTTTAAAAACTGCATCAAATTACGCCAGAAGCCTAATCGAGGTAAGTCCAGATCCGCTAGTCACCATTAATACGGAAGGTCATATTACTGACGTAAACAAAGCCACGGAACTTGCCACTGGCTTTTCTAGGCAAGAGTTGATTGGAAGTGATTTCTCCGATTATTTTACTGAACCTGATAAAGCGCGTGAGGGTTACAAACGTGTTTTCACCGAGGGATCTGTAAAGGACTATGCTTTGGCTATTCGACATACATCTGGAAAAATCGCTTATGTGCTTTACAACGCCGCAGTCTACAAGAATGAAACTGGAGAAATTCAAGGTGTCTTTGCTGCGGCTAGAGACATAACTAACCGCGTGAAAGCTGAAGCAGCACTACAGGCAGAAAGGAAACGCCTATATGATGTGCTTGAAACTTTGCCAGCCATGATTTGCTTGCTAACACAAGACCATCACGTTGAATTTGCTAATCGCAGCTTTCGAGAAAGATTTGGCGAATCTCAAGGAAGACGCTGCTATGATTATTGTTTCGGAAAAAAAGAACCATGTAGTTTCTGCGAGAGCTACAAGGT
>JBJKPJ010000003.1:0-1791 GCA_046706605.1 Bathyarchaeia archaeon
CTAGTGTATCTACTTCGGTTTTGATTGCTTCGCGTTCAAGTTGTGCGTCGGCAACTTCTTTTGAGAGTTTAACTTGTTGCTGGTCGATTTTGGTGATTTGAATCTTGGAATTTTTATAGCCTACCCGCAGAACTCTGTCAAACTGAGATTGATGCGTAGAAATTTCGGTTTGAATGCTCCCTATGCGTTGGCGCAGAGTGTTAATTTCTTCGCCAAGTCCTTCCCGTTGAGCTTCAAGATCGGTGATATGAGCAACATCGGTTTTTAGCCGTAGCCCGGCGATTTCAGTGTGGATTTTTCTAAGGCTACTCTGGATGGAGCTACGTTCGTCGCGGTACATTGCCATTCGACCCTTGTGTGCTGCTGCTTCCCGCTCCAGTTTACTCCTGTACTTTTCCAGATGCCGAATGTTGAATTGGGATCTTTTGACGCCCCGTTTTACCCTGACCAGTTCCCGATCCAAGGTAACGATGGATTCTGAGAGGCGGGTCATCTGAATTTTTGAACGCTCCAAGTCCTCATCAAGTGTTACGATGGTGTTTCCGCGTTGATCAAGGTGGGTTTGGAGGGATTTGACGGCGTCATCGAGGCTTTTTAGGGCGTTTTCGCTGGGTATGATATTTGCGAAGTCAAGGGGGGCACGGTAGTAGCCGCTTTCAAAGGCGCCTGGCTCGTAAAGGTCGCCGTTTACCGTAACTGAGCGGAAACCTTCATTAGACAGCGCAAAAGCTGTTTTGTCGTTTGAGGCAACGATAGTATCGCCGAAAACGTAGTTGACTGCCAACTCGTATTTGGCATCAAACTTCAAAAAGCCCGAAAGCGGACCCATGACGCCTTCACGTTTGGGAGGCGCTTTGTTTTTGATGGCGATGGCTCCTTGCAGGGGAATAATTTTTACCCTACCCAACTTCATACGCCTAAGCGTTTCTGCACAAGTGAACGCGGTATCGATGTCTTTAACAACCAAGGCATCGAGCCAACCTGTTGCGGCGGCTTCAGCTGATTTCTTGTAGGTTTTGTCGATTTTTATTAATTCTCGCAGTCTACCAAAAATCCCTGAAATAGCCCCAACATCACCCATTTCTTCAACTTGCCGAAGCGCCTTTTCCTCCGCAGCAATGGTTGCGGCAAGGTCCCGCTGGGTCGCAAATTCCACAACCGCTTCTTTTGCGGAACTGGCGATTTTTTGTGCGTCTAAGATTTCTTTTTGGACTGTTTCTTTTTGGATGGATTTGCGTTCGATGGTTTGCTCAAGGTTTTTTAATTGGGCTTTTTGTTCTTTTTGAACTTGTTCGAGGTCGGCGAAGGATTTTTCGATTTCAGCTTGGCTTGCCTGGAACTTGGTTTTGCGCACCGTCAAGTTTTTGATTCTGCCATTACAGAGACGCAATGCTGCCTTGACCTGTTTGTATTCGGAACGTAAAAATGCCAGTCGCTTGATGTGCCCTTCAATTTGGGCGTCCAAATTACGGATTTCCTGGTTATTGCTATCCAGTCCTTCCCAAAGCTGAGCGGTTTCTTTAGCTAAAACTTCGTGGGCGCTGGTTTTTTCTGCCATTTGGGCTTTGAGTTTTTCGTGTTCCACGCGGAAGCTACGGATTTTTAGGCGGTTTTCCCGAATTTCCCTTTGGAGGCTGTCGTGTTGGGTGATGTTGTTTTCGTGCACCCGCTTAAAACTCTCCAAGCTAGCTTGTCCAGAGTTGATTTTTGTGGTCAACTCGGTCAGTTT
Source organism: Bathyarchaeia archaeon (assembly GCA_046706605.1). Taxonomy (GTDB): domain Archaea; phylum Thermoproteota; class Bathyarchaeia; order Bathyarchaeales; family Bathycorpusculaceae; genus Bathycorpusculum. The sequence goes on from JBJKPJ010000003.1 coordinate 1,730, forward strand.
AGATTTTAACTCGCCGATTTTTATTTGAACTTTAAGAACCTCGGAGCCGCCTTGTACGAAGC
>JBJKPJ010000004.1:0-1119 GCA_046706605.1 Bathyarchaeia archaeon
TTTGCACCCTGAAGATGTCTTGGCGCATAAAAAACAAACAGGCACCGTGCAGAACTATAAGGGTTACAGAAACGTCACAAACGAAGAACTCTTAGAACTGGAATGCGATGTGCTCGTTCCTGCGGCATTAGAAGGCCAGATTACCCACAAAAACGCCAACAAAATCCGCACAAAAATGGTTGCAGAAGCAGCCAATGGACCAACTACTCCGGAAGCCGACAAAATTCTCTATGAAAGAGAAATCTGCCTTATCCCAGACATCTTATGCAACAGCGGCGGCGTAACAGTAAGCTACTTTGAATGGGTACAAAACCTAACCCGCGAACAGTGGCCACTAGAGACCGTTAATCGAAAGCTCGAAGCCAAGATGACTAAAGCCTTCAACGACGTTGAAGCCGTAGTAATCAAAGAAGAAAGTGACATGCGCACAGGCGCCTTGATGTTGGGCGTTGGACGAGTGGCAAACGCCATAAAGACTCTAGGACTGTGGCCATAGAAAGAAAGATAGAAGATACGTTTTCGTATACGGCAGTATATAAAGGGAGCTATTGAAAACCACAATAGAAACTCCCGTATACAGAAGCATCAACAGAACAAAGAGAAAAGGAAAGAAAACTGGTTTATTTCAGCGGCACATACATCGAAGAACGTGATGCGCCAATACCAGGTGTTCCGTGGCGAACTGGCTTGTTGGTGATGGCGAATTCGCCAAGATAGTGACCTATCATTTCAGGTTTTATGTCGATTGCAACGAATTCTTTGCCGTTGTGTATGCTGATTTTTGAGCCCACCATTTCTGGCAGAACAATAAGGTCGCGCACGTGGGTTTTTATGTTGGCTTCTTTGCCTTGTTTTTGGACGTCTTTGGCTTCCCGCAGTTTCTCGAGCAGTATGCGTTGTTCGGGTGTTAATCCGCGTTGTAGGCTTCTTCTTTGACGTGAAGGAAGTATGTTGATGAATTCATCCATAGACATACCTGCTAAGCTTTCAAGGTTGTGTCCACGGTAGCTAAATTCTTTGGGCATTTCTCATCTTTCACCTAACTTTGATTTTTCCTCTATTTTAGTTATCCTCGGATTGCACGTTTTTTCTTCTGTCCAGGACCACGAGCAGCAATCA
>JBJKPJ010000005.1:0-2136 GCA_046706605.1 Bathyarchaeia archaeon
GCGTCAAGGTCGATGTTTTGGTCGCGGATTTTTCTGGCAGTTGCTTGCAAATACTTGGCGCGGAAACCCAGCCCGCATTCCCGCAAGCCATTTTCGCTGGCGTCAGCAAGCCGCTCCACTGCGGGAAACAGGTAGAATTCTTTGCCGTCAAAAACCGTTATTTCACCGTATTTTGCAGTGAGTTTTTGAAGCATCAGTTCAATGGCGGCTATGTTCTTGTATACGGAGCAAATAAAGCCGATAAGGCAGGACCAAGGGGGCTGACGCACAAGCCGTAATCCCTCAAAGCGGTGCAGGGCTTTTTGGATGTAGGGGTCTTTATTGATGCAACGGCTGATTTGCCCCAAATCATCATCTAAGCCAAAATAGTAACGCACAAACTTCTCGTCAGCACCCACAACCTCCAATTCATAGCCGCACTGCCGAACCTTAAAGACGCGGTCGCCCACCACGCCGTACCACCAGCCACCCAGTTTTTGCCACCTAAACACCTGCCCGCAACACAGTGAAAAATCCAAATCAAAAGGCACATCAAGCCGCATCAAGGTTGCTCCATAAATTTCTCTGGCGAGGGCACCTCAGGCGCTAAGCCTTTGCGCTGCCGCAAATCACTGATTACATGCAAAGAAAGTTTTGGGGGCATCTTCTCCCAGTGGTCAAAAAAGGTTTGCCAAAACGCCCTACCCGACGTAGCAGAACGCATCTCCTTAGAAAAACCAAACGTTTCAGACACAGGAATAAACCCAGTGATTTGTGTAAGCAGCCCTTTTTGTTCAAATGCGGTAACTTTTCCCCGCTTTGTGGAGAGAATTCTTGAGGTTTCGCTTGCAAGTTCAGAGGCGACGCTTACAACGATTTTGTATATAGGTTCCAGCAGGGTCGGCTGAGCAGAGAGGAAACTTCCAAAGATTGCTTTGCCCACGCCCCGCATAACCTCCGAGCCGCCAACTTCGCCCTCGCAGAGTTGCAGGTCAACCAGTTTTGCTTGCAGATGCCGTATGGGTTCACCACACAGTGGACCAGCCTTGCAAGCGTACTCAAACCCTGCGATTAAGGCTTCCAAAATCTTTTCGGATGCCTGCTGGGTTTTTCCACTGCAATCAATCAGGGCATTGCGGTGCTCATCAACCGAGAGAACACTGCCCGAATCCAGCTCGGCAGACGGGGTTGGCAGTGTTTCTTGTTGCGGTTCCACCTGCATCCAGAAACTGTCTTGTTTGTTGGGGCTTTTTGCGTGGGCGATCACGCCTTTTTTCTGAACGGTCTCCATGTAAACCACACGTGGCGAGGAAACAGCTATTTCGAGGTTGCTTTGACTTTTTAGCTGTTTGATGGCGATTTCCAGATGCAACTCGCCCATGCCGCTGAGCAGGTACTCACCTGTCTGGTTATCTAAAGTCAATTTGAGGTTGGGGTCTTCGCTAGAAAGCTTCTCAAGCCCTTTAAGGAGCGCAGGGATGTCTAGGGGATTTTTGGGCTCCACAACCAATGTTATGACTGGTTCAGAAATGTAACTGATGCCTTCAAAGGGTACCATTTCCTCTTTGTGCTCTAAGTCAACAAGGGTTTCGCCTACCGTGACTTTACCTTCCAAAGTCAACGAAACCAATGTGCCCGCCGCAACCTCAGAAACTTCTTCGCGGAACAACCCCATTTCAAAGTAAACCTCAACAACTTCCGTTTCCGAAAGCGAATCCACCAAATGCAGCTTTGTGCCTTCTTTTAGAGTGCCAGAAAAAACCCTTCCCGTCACAACAGAGTCGCCATTTAAGTCCAACCGCACGTTGGAAACAAACAATACCGCCGGTCCCTCATCCGCGCAGTTAACCAGCGCCTTGCCAACTTGGGAGTCTATATGTCCATCCCAGATTTTTTCTATGCGATATGCCTGCGCCTGCTTTGGGTCGGGTAGAACGTTGATTGTCATTTCAAAGATGGCTTCGTGAACAGGCAAGGCAGCTTTTAGTTTGGCTTGCTTTTTGTTGTTGTAGGCGTTTATGATGTCACAGAATTTGATGCCCCGCTGTTTTGCCATGTCCAAAGTGAAGCCCCAGCCATCCAGAGCAGAGCCGAAAGCCACGTTTCCCGCTGAGAGGTCAATTTTCCATTGGGTTTTGTATGGTGCCTCAGCATATA
>JBJKPJ010000006.1:0-2211 GCA_046706605.1 Bathyarchaeia archaeon
CCCTGAAGAGGAACAAGTCATCGTTCACAAAGGCACCGAAATGCCCTTCACTGGCAAATACTACGCGTTTTGGAAAAAAGGCACCTATGTGTGCAAACGATGCGGTGCCAAACTCTACCGCTCCGAAAGCAAGTTTGAAGCAGACTGTGGGTGGCCAAGCTTTGATGACGAAATTCCCGGCGCTGTCAAGCGGCTTCCTGACCCAGATGGCAAACGAACAGAAATCCAATGTGCCAACTGCGGCGCGCATCTTGGGCACGTGTTTGTTGGCGAGCACTTTACGGCGAAAGATACGCGGCACTGTGTCAATTCGCTGTCGATGGATTTTATTCCAGACATGACTTATTCCCAAGTTTAGTTTTCTTTGATTTTTAATTCTGGCTCTGGTTAAAATTCCGTTTGCTACCTCATATTTTTAGTATATGCTATTTTTAAAGGCTGAGTCGCGCCGGTGGCACCAAAGGGAGTAGGCTTTTTTTGTTTTCTAAACTCCCTATACCTTCCAGGGGGGTGCCGCGTTTGATGCATTCGCTCAAAACATTTCATTTGCGCGCCTGCTACACAATAGATCTTACGTAAATTATTTATGAAACATAGGCGCGAAATGAACCGGAGAACCCCTTGAATAATAACCTCTTTGACCTTAGCAACGGTTTTAGAAAGCAACTATTATTTCCTATCTTGGTTTTGGGGGTCTTTCTTGTATTTGCAGGAACCGCCTTCACCAGTACGCTCTATGTTGATATAGCCGCATCATTCAATGTTTCAATCGGAACAGCAACCACTCTTTCGTTGATTTCCGCTTCCTTGGGCTTAATAATGGGCTTAGTGATAAGTGCCATCTCACTGAGGTTTAAACACAAGCACATATTCGTTTCGGGTGCTACAATATCTGCAGTCGGGATTCTTGTTCTTTTCTTCGCGCAAAATTTTGCTACTGCTATGCTGTCATATTTTTTAACAGGCTTGGGTGCACCGATGATTACTATAATGAGTGTCACTTTGATTGGGGAGTTGTTTCCTTTGGAAAAAAGAGGCTGGAGAATCGGCCTTACTATTTCAGGTGGATTCGCTGCTTACCTTATCGTTGGACCCTTATCCGGGTATGTTGAGGCTATTGCAGGGTGGCGTTTGTTCCTTCTCTGGTTTAGTTTTCCCTTGTCTCTGACTTGTCTTGCTCTAGGTTTGCTAATTATTCCCTCAAATCAACTCAGCAAAGGGACAGACAGCAAATCTCTTTACAGTCAGGCATACAAGCAAGTTTTTTTTAACAAATCAGCAATTGCATGTCTTGTCTGTTCTACACTAGTGTACTTTCTTAGTATCACTACCACTTGGAATGTATCTTTCGTAAGAATGACCTTATCAGCATCTCCATTCATGGGCGGTATTTTTCGTGCAGTCAGTGCAACAGCAGCTTTAGCTGGTGGAGTAATTGGCGGAAGATTGCTCAACAGAGTTGGACGAAAACCAATTGCGGCTGTAGGTATTTTTGTTTCATCCGTTTCGGTTATGATTTTCACTTTTGTACCTAACGTTCCTAACGCTTTTGTTGTGGGAGTTTTAATGTTTGCACCCTTAGCCTTCGCACTCGCAGGTCTTGATAGCTTGATTCTTGAACAGGTTCCAGGTTTCAGGTCTTCGATGATGTCGGTTAATGCGACATTTCAAAACATTGGAATACTTGTAGGAATAATGATAGGCACAATTGTGCTTACTTCGTACAATAAAAACTTTCACTTGTTGTATATCACCTTAGGGCTTCTGGGAGCAATAGCGGTTCCAATTATACTTCTTTTGACAAAAGACCCCACTAAAAATGCATCAAGGCATTAATCCAGATTTATGCAACCTTCTTTAAGCTTGCTTAGGCGTTATTTGTTTTGCTTTTTCCCAATAATAAAGAAACAGATCCTTGCACCACTTATAGAACTTCGGATCTCCTCCATGAAAAGCTCTGTAGTTCAACCTATTGCTTCGAGAAGGAAGGCTAAAGCCCGCATGTTTTTCTGTAACTACAATTCTAAGGTCCGCTTTCGGCAGAGCTCTCTTTTGAACGCCTGGTATTGTTGACGGAATCACAGCTTTGTTTTGTGGAGGATAGGCATCTTCTGGAAGGATTAATTTCAAATCAAAACGCCCATCTATCTTATTTGGCACAATTTGTTCGAGAAGCGTTAAGCGCATATCGGTAAGAACCCATACAAATTC
>JBJKPJ010000007.1:0-11619 GCA_046706605.1 Bathyarchaeia archaeon
ACGCTCCCCCATATTCTCTACCGCTTGGACAAACAGGTTCACTTCACCTCGGAAGCTTAGATGCTGGTCAGAGCGTTAAGGTCACCTTAGCAATTTACCATGAAGGGGTTGTATCCAGCTGGATTGCAAAGCCAGTTTGGACAAACAGCCCATAACATATAGGTTGTTGAAAAATATGAGTGAGCAATCTGAGTTAAAAAGCAAAATTAAAACCATGTTATTGGTAGTTGTGGTCACCATAGCCGTGGGGGTGTTCATGTACTACTTTACATTCACCTCATACGGCTACAACAACTGGACATTTGTCATCATGAACATCATACTTTTTAGCATATTCTTTTTACTCTCCTCTTTTAGGAAAAAACTCAACCGCCTACCCAACAGCGTGTATGTGGCTTTCATCGTGGCGCTTTTTGCAGAAATGTACGGCATCCCATTGACTATGTACTTTTTTATGGGCTTTTTTGGTTACAACCACATCTTCAGCCTCGAATTCCTCCTCACCCAAGTAATGGGTCAACAGCCCTTCTACATAGTCTACCACTACTGGGTTTTTCCCGCCTCAAAAATCATCATCGGCGCAGGAATGCTTCTAGTCATATTCGGCTGGTACCAAATCTTCCAAGCCAAAGGCAAACTAGTCACCACAGGACTCTACAAATACACCCGCAATCCCCAATACATCGGGTTTTTGCTGATAACTGGCGGGTTAAACGTGCAGTGGCTAACCATCATCACAACCGCAATTTGGCCTGTCTTAGCGGTCCTGTACTTCAGGCTCTCCAAGGTCGAGGAACGAGAAGCTGAAGCAAAATACGGCGAAGCATTCCGCCACTACAAACAAACCACACCTAGATTTATCCCGCGGTTAAGGCTAGGCAGTAAACCAATTGATTAACCTCTATGACGGTTGCAATAGATCAGTATTTTTACCTGTTAGAGCTTTGTACTGCTGCAGCCTTATGTTCTTTTATGGACCTGCCTGATGGGTCTGGCGTTTTGGCAAACTCTTTGCTCCACCTAAAAGCTGTCGGCGTTGAACAGGCAATTGTTGGACCGATAGGCACAGTTAATGCAGCGGCAGGACAAGAGAAGAAGCTATCAAAGATTTGCCGATAATAATACTCTTCTTTTGAGGCGGGTGTCTGAACGGGAAACCTTGTTTTAGCGTTAGCAATCATTTCATCAGTAACTGAATCTTCAGCGTGTTTTTTGAGGAAATCAATCCAACCGTAGCCAACACCGTCACTGAACTGCTCCTTTTGTCGCCACAGTATCTCGTCAGGAATGTAGCCTTCAAATGCTTTTCGTAGCACATATTTTTCGATTGTGTCTCCTGAACACATTTTCTCCTGCGGATCAAACCCCATGGCAAAATCCAAAAATTCCCTGTCAAGGAACGGCACACGGGTTTCCACGCCCCAAGCGGCGGTGGCTTTGTTTGCGCGTAGGCAATCGTATTTGCTTAACAGGAAGAGTTTGCGTATGGTTTCTTTGTAGAATTCCTGTTTGTTGGGTGCTTTGTGGAAGTAGAGGTACCCACCAAAGACTTCATCAGACCCTTCACCAGAAAGAACCATCTTGATACCCATAGACTTTATTTTTCGAGCCATCAAATACATAGGGGTAGCGGCGCGGATAGTGGTTACGTCAAAGGTTTCTAAGTGGTATATAACGTCACGTAGGGCATCAAAGCCCTCCTGTATCGTGAAAATAATTTCGTGGTGCACTGTGCCGATGTAGTCGGCAACTTTCTTTGCGTATTTTAGGTCAGGCGAATCAGCTAACCCTACAGCAAAGGAGTGGAGTCTGGGCCACCAAGCCTCCTCTTTGCCACCTGATTCAACCCGTTTCTTTCGGTACTTAGAGGCTATGGCGGCTATCAACGATGAGTCTAACCCGCCTGAAATAAGAACACCATAAGGAACATCAGACATCATTTCGCCCCTAACTGATTTCTCCAGCGCGTTTTTCAAGTCAGAGAGAACCAGTTTTTTGGTCGGGATTTTTTCTGACCACTTGGGCTTGTACCAGCGGACAAAGTCTTGTTTACCCATCATGTAGTGTCCGGGCGGGAACTCTTTAACGATAGTGCAGTAATCATTTAGGGCTTTCATCTCGCTGGCAACATAGAAGGTTCCCTTGTCATCTGAACCTATGTAAAGGGGAATGATGCCGATGTGGTCTCGGGCAATGAAGTACATGTCTATGTTTTTATCGTATAGGATGAAAGCAAACATGCCATTTAGCATGTTGAGGAAGTCTGGACCGTACTCATCGTATAGGTAGAGGATGATTTCGCAGTCAGATTTTGTCTGCCACAAATGCTCTTTCTTGAGTTCTTTGCGTAGAGGTATGTGGTTGTAGATTTCGCCGTTGACTGCCAGCACGTTACCGTTTTCTTTGTCAAATAAGGGTTGTGCCCCATGTTCAACATCAACTATCGAGAGACGTTCATGAGCAAGGATGGCTTTGTCGTCACAGTAAATGCCGCTCCAGTCTGGACCACGATGCCTGATTTTAGTAGCCATCCGCAGGACCTTGTCTCGTGCCACAGGAATGGGTTCAGAAATGTTGAAAACACCTATAATTCCGCACATAACCTACATCGCCCACTTAGCTTTACTAATACAAGTTACCCTTAAAAAGGGCGTAAAAGACAGGTGTTTCATGGACTTACGTCTCCGTGTGCTTTAGCAAAGCGTTTTCAATCATTTTTTCACTTGATTTTTACTGTTTATCCAGAAGTTATAACAACAGCCAAATTAAAGATGATTGAGATTTATTCATAAAAATTATGATAACACAAGTCAAGCGTTAATAACCAGCTATGTTACGTTTTGACGTATTTGATATCGATGTATTGTTCCCAAAACTTCTTGAAGCATTTCCTATATTTTGGCAGCTTTGTTCTGCCTCTCCAAGTCGATTTGTCCGCGAACCTCTTGATTTCTTTTGAAGGCTTAAAATATGCAACTGCAGTGTCTGGGCTTAACACAAAAGGCGGGCGCCCATAGTACATGCTTATCCAGTTCGCAATCAAATTACCCGTCCGGTGGTTGCCTTCTATAAACAACTGAGGAAAACCAAGCACCGCAACATACACCTCGGCTGCAACCTTCAAAGGACGAGGCGCACCCTTCATATGCTGCCTATACCACCGCTCAATCGGCTCAATGTTTTCAGCAAATTTCTGCGCGTTAGCTTCAATAGCGTGATTGTATTCAAGCCTTAACCTCAAATCAAAACCGTAATGTACAATATTGTTAAGCTCTAAGAGTTTAGAAATACCTTCTTGTGAGAAGGGTTCTACACGTTCACCGAGAAGCTCATCAAGATATTCGTATGCACTCATCATACGACCGTGAACAACGAAGTTAAAAGTATCACGTCTGCCCAGTTTTTCCATATCCAGTTTATCGTTGATTTTATCCCAGTTTTTCTGGACACTAAGAAGGGATTTTTCAACGTTAGCAAGATTAAATCGGAATATTTTTTTCTGGCTCAAACTCTTCCCGTCTAACTATGCAAGCCATATTTAATTACTTAACCTATAAACTAAAAGAAAAAGCAGATTAGTGAATCAGAAGATTCAAATTACGTTCCCAACGTAAAAGCTTGTTTTTGCGTTTAGCCAATCTTATAAAAAACCGCACTTAGATATACCACAAACGTGATGCAGTATGCCTCTTAAAGAAAGACAGACTTGCAATCAGTTTGTTATCGCTTACTCTTGACATTTTAATCGATCCATTTTTTAATTTTGAATATAACGGCGTGTTAGTTACTGATTTTTTGGAAGGCGTCTTTATCGGGATTTCCTCAGTGATGAACTTGCATACTTGATTAAAATAAGAATTGGTAGAAAAGCAAAGCCAGAATAAATTGCGTGGTGAACCGGGGGGATTTGTGCTCCTGACAGGCTCGAGGCGTCACACGCAAAACTCTACTCTTTTAGCGCATCTTTACGGATATTTCTTTTTTCTTCGAATTCATCTATTGTTTAATCCTGAGCCGTGCAGGCGCTTTTGGAGAAAAAACATCCAAGAAGAAACCCTCTACCAAGGGGCAGCATCCTCACAAAACATCTCAAAAAGTTACTTATTGATTAGTGCCGCCAAAAGCTTGTATTCGGCTTTTCTGCGGTGCTCAATTAGTGTTGAGCTACGCATCCCCAGTTTTTTAGAGAGCGCTACTGAGCCGATTTTGCGTGGCAAATCATAGTACCCTCCCTCAAAAGCTGTGACAATTACACTGCGTTGCTTCTCAGTCAATTCAGCAAGCGGCGAGTTAGAGGAGAACGGTGTTTCGGTAAGAAGCAGAACATTAAGGTGGGCACCTGTGGATTCAATTAGGTTTAAAAATGCTTTGAGTTTTTTGGTTTCACCGATTAAGCCTACTTTGACTTTGCCATTGCGGATTTCGCCTAGCCCAGAGAAGTAGACGCCGGTATCGATGAGGTCTTGTGAGATTTGTTGGGGCTTGGTTTTGACGAAACAGATGTAGGAGCCGTCTTCTTGGGTTTCGAGGGGCACTACGTGGATTTGGCTGTTGCCATAAATTTCTTCGAGTTTAGTTTGGGGTTCTTTTGGGATGATTTTGCAGATGGCGGCGGATTCTTCTTTGTCAAAACGTAGAACGTGGAGGATTTCAAACGTTTTGACTTTTTGGATTTGTATGCCGCTTGTTTTTGGTGTTAAGTTCTGGAATTCTTTTACGATGCCTTCTACGATTAGTCTACGCATAAGGTTAGGGGGGTTTCTTTGGATATAATTATTTTGTTGAGCCTAGCTTAAGCGGTACAAACCTTAAGCATCATACCCGCATTAAAAACAGAGAGGTAAATAAAATGCAGCAAACATCTCTTCAGCGTGCTGGAGCCTACTCAGCGATTATTGCGCCCCTAAGTTTCACGGTTTTAGCAGTCGCAGAAAGCCTGCTCAGACCAGGTTTTAGTCAAACCCGGGACTATGTAAGCGACTTAGGCATCGGCCCTTATAGCGCAATCCAAAACGTAAGTTTCTTAATCTTTGGCACATTAGCCATCATGTTCGCGTTCGGCTTAGCGTCGGCGTTGCCTAAAACTCGCAACCGGGCGCGGCAGATAGTCAAGTGGCTGCTTGTAATTTTCGGGTTAAGCATATTCTTTGCTGGTGTAACCCTGATTGTTCCCTTCGGTGATTATAATTCGGCAGCTGATAATACCCCTCATCAGCTTGCCAGCGTCATATCCTTTCTAACGATTATTGCTGCGCAAATCATGACTTGGCAAACCCTCAAAGGCAACTCTCAACGAGCATGGCAGATTTACAAACACTATAGCCTTATAAGCAGCCTAGCCTCGTTGACGTTATTGTTTGTTTTCTCTGCATTGCAATACTCGGGGTTTGCCGGTGCAATGGAGCGGCTCTTCATTGCGGTTCCCTGGCTGTGGATTGAAGTTTCAGGCTTCAAACTGCATCAGCTAATCAAAAACCCAGCTTCGGCTTTTTAGTGGACACAGACTCAAATATTTCAATCCAGAGCCATTCTCCATTGGTGTCCCAAGTGGTTGGCGTATTCCCCCTGACCGTTCGCAACGTAGCTATCTCTGCTCTCGCGTTTTTTTAACTGTTTAGAACTCATAAGGAAGATAAGCGGTTGGACGTAAATTTTAAGCAAAATTAGAAAAAATTCCATCTCAGCTCCACACTCGCAATTAAATAAAAAGTCTGGAAATCACCCCATGAAAGCCGCTTTTCTTGAAAGAAACTTTCCGAGGGCAGTTTGGCTTTCTCTGGACAGTTTAGTCCTAGATATTACTCTCATGGCACTTGGAAAGAAGTTGCTTGGTTCATAGGCCGTTTCTTTCACATCATCAGGTTTCCCCTCTCTTCAACGGAATTTTCATCCCCCTAAATAACATCAATATGGTTATCTTTCATAGATTCAACAGACATTTGGGCTTCAATAGAATCATTTTTAATCTCAACAGCCCTATGCCCGACAGGCTCTTGTTTTACCAACTTCTCATTTCTTCAATGTAACTCGACAAGCCTCTTCTCAATTCCCCCATAATCTAGGTATCTGCAAACTTTACCTGGTACACGATGGCAGCTTGGATAATGATACAGACGCAAAACCTCAGTTTCGGAAAAGCCCAGAGTTTGAAGCGCCTTCATAGCACCTGAGAGCATCCCCGAGCGCCTCTCAACACTGTACAATTTTTCAGGCAAAATAATCTTAGTCAGCAATAGAAGAAGTAGTCCAGTTAGAATCACATTGCTGGACTACTCTTAAGCCAATACAAGGCTTATTCATAACAGCCTCCTCACTCCACCCATCACCACTACAACCTCGGCGACTTTACAGCCTCGTACGCGAAGGACACTAAGCTAATTCTCCTCATCACACCTCCACCGTTACCCTTAGCCAACTTAAACAACACTCCTATCAGTTACCTCTCATTTAAGCGTCTTAGCAACAATCTTTGCACTTCTTTTTGATCTCCCACCTTAAAAATCTCTACCATGCCTTCCATAGGCTCAACCTCAAACGCCCTAATCTTATCAGCCACCTGCTTGAAAAGCAAATACAAGAAAAGCTTCATACTCCAACACAGACACATCGCCTACAACCTGCAAAACCCAAGCCTCCTGCAGATAACCTTTCACACCTTCCACCAATAGAAAGCAACCATGGAATACTACAAAACCAGAAACATCTTACATGTTAAAGAAACCTTGGCCATAAGTCGCTAAACAACACAATGCTGTACACTCAACTGATCGGATTCAAAGACGAGTTTTCCGCAAGAGTAGCACACAACGAAGACGAAGCCTGCAAACTCGTAGAATCAGGCTTTGAATACATATGCGACTTCAACGGCAACAAAATCTTCAGAAAACAAAAATAACAAGTTAAAATCGCCACCCAAAATAGGATTGGGGTTCAATATAAAGCATGTTGAAGTGGACCGGGGGGGATTTGTACCCTCGGTTTGGTGTCTTGCCAATTAAATGAGCGCTAGGTGGCGATGGTTTTTCTGGAGTTTCCCCGCAGCTACTTTCCCTTTTTTCTTTTTGTTGGAGGTCTTTTAATGAAAGACCTTTCATTGAGTGTTACTTACCATCGGGGGGATAATGGTCAACTTTACGTTTGGTTGTATAGGGGAGAGCTTCACATTGGCACTGTTGAGGTTGACTCGTTCAACTGGCTGAAAGTTATCAGGGGTACAGAGAATGCCTCGCCAGTTTTAGTGAAATATTTACCGGAGTAACCAGCAATGACGCTCGTTTATAGTGAATTCCATTGTGTAGATTGCGTTTTTTGGTGTGGTCGGTGCACAAATCCCAGTCAACAAGGCAAGGCTCGAGTTAACCGTCTAGCATCTTCTCCTGCTTGTGAATGCTCATCTTTGAGGGGCGACTAAGTTTTGGATAAGCTGGATAATAGAGGTCAAAATTTTGCGTCTTCAAAGTCAAAAGTCAAATTTGACTTCTCCACCGTACGCTGCCGCGTTATCCCGATTCTTAAGGGCATAGACGTCAAGATGTACCCTGCCAAGATAGGGCGTGCCCGTGGATGGAGCAAACAACACGTCGCCTACTATGTTCGCAAACTGGAAAAGGCAGGCTTAATCCGCAGGCTCAAGCGCAGCAACTTTGTTGACTATGAATTAACTGAGCGAGGTCAAAACTTTCTCATATCATGTGAGGGCATCCTTTTTAGCAGTGGCGTCTTCCGGTTGCACCGATGCTTCTTCAAGTTCCCAGTTTTGCGCGAAGGGGTTTATCCTGTGGGTGATTTTAGGCGGGTGGAGATGCAGAATTGGACGGCGCTTTTGGGGTTGGAGCAAGGCGTAAAGGTGAGGCATACGACGACGTCTTGGATTGTTCATGTGGAGACGCTGTATGGTCGCAGTCCAGGGGAGCTTGTGACGTTGGCGAAGAATTTGGCTGATCGCGTTGCCAAGGGCTTATCCAGCAAATATGGTTGTGTTTTGGGTGAGGGGCAGATTAACAAGCGTCATGAGTTGGGTGTTGATGATCCTGTTGCCAATTTGCTAAACCGCTATTTTACGGTGAGTACGCCAAAGCGTGTCATCGATGATAGCCCAGGCGAAGATGAGGGTGAATTGGACCATCTTGGGCGGGATGCTGCGGTTGAGTATTTGCTGATGCCTGAGCGAGTCAAAAAGCTGGAGGGGCAAATGGGTAATGTCTTGTATGATTTGGAGAAAATCTCAGGTAGCCTATCTAAGCTGGACAAGATGGGCTGTGACTTAGCTAAAGTTGCTGAGGTCCTCTGTAGACTTGTGGATTCTGAAGGCAACCAAGACATGGCTAAGGCTTCAACTAACGGAGGTAGCGGCTATGTCTCTTAGGTTTATCAGCGTATTATTGGAAGTAGAAACCTGTTCAAAAGCACTTTCTGCACTGTGCCGAAGGCATGGGAAAAGTCCATGCTTTTTGGGTGTCGCTTTTCTTCGGCTGTTTAGTCCTGATTACGCAGTGTTATTTTTGCCATGTGTTGATGGAGCAGAAAACATGGAGTGCGCACTCTGACATGGAAAACGCCGAAAAATCTGTTCAAAATGAGAAGCCCAAGAAAAAGAAACGTAGCCAAAGCGAAAAGATAGGTCGTTTGAAGTATAACCAGCAGCTGCTCAAACAAACTTTGAGAGAACTTGAAGAAGTTAAGCTTATGCTCCGGACAATTTTTGCAGGCTTGAAGTGTTCCTTTAACTTTGAGAAATCACTAATTGAACGCATCGCTTGCAAAGACGAAGTGGATTTGGAGATTCTGCAGTTGCTCTATGAGGCGGGTTTTCCAGGTTTATTACCTAAAGATTTGCAAGCAAGGCTTGAGCGTTTTAGGGTAACTCGGCATCAAATAAGTCGCAGAATTCTAAGAATGAATAGACGTTTAGAGAAGGAATTAGGTGAAAAAGCCGCTGAGAAACGAGGCTGGCATTGGGCTTTAACTAACTTTGCAGTTGATGCCTGGGGCGAATCAGGCGAATAGATTTTTGCTAGCTGGTGGTCATGATAGAGAATTTTATTTGTTTAACTGGCTTGTTTGCTTTCAACCCATCAACTAACTCTTTAAGTCTTTTAGCAGAGCCTTTGATAACCATAACCTCTAAGCAATTAGTTTCAGTTAAATGGGAATGAAGATATGCTGTAATCATATCACTGAACTCATGTTGAAGCCTAAATAACTCATCGTTTTTCTCATGTTTTTCGTAAAGAACAGAAATAGTTGCAATAATATCACCATTAACTTCATCAAGCTTTTTGTACTCATTTAAGTAGCTACGCACAGCCTGCCTGAGCACTTCGGACCTAGTTGCCGATTTAGTTTCTCCCAAGACAGAATCTAACTCTTCAAGAAGCTCGGTAGGCAATGAAAGACTAATTATACTCATATTTCTCACTTTTTGTTAATGATGTTATAATGGCTTTAATAAGATTATCAAACTGTGCATATATTACGTATCTTAGCCATGTTGCTAAGTTATTAAAAAATTTATAAAACTTAATAAGTCTCTTTATTTATCTCTATTATTAAGGAAGGTTTCATGAAAAAATCCACTTACATAATTGCCGCAATCTTGGTTGCAATAATTCTAATAAGCTTGGTTCTCGCAGATTTTTATGTCTCAAGCCAATCAGAAACTCAAAGTTCAGGCAAACTACAAATTGTCGCTGGCGAAAACTTTTGGGGCAGCCTTGTGTCCCAACTTGGAGGAAGCCACGTGCAGGTACTTAGCATAGTCACCGACCCAAACACTGACCCACATGAATACGAAAGTAGCACTCAAAATGTTCAGGCAGTCGCAAACGCAAAGTACATTATTGCCAACGGTGCAGGCTATGACGACTGGTTACTTAAACTCGTATCAGCAAGCAACAGTCCAAACCAAAAAGTCTTAAATGTTGCAGATTTGTTAGGGCAAACTGTGGGGTCCAATCCACATTTCTGGTACAGCCCCAGCTATGTAAATGAAACCGTGCACCAAATGTACTTAGACATCGTCAGCCTTGACCCCACAAACAGCGCCTATTACAGCCAACAATACGCTAACCTTAACGCTTCCCTTGGAACATACAACCAACAAATCGCACAAATCAAACAACAATACTCAGGCACCCAAGTAGCTGCAACAGAGGACATTTTTGTCTATTTAGCCGACGCAACTGGTCTAGACCTTGTTTCTCCTCCTGCATTTATGCAGGCAGTTGCAGAAGGAACTGACCCACCTGTTCAGACTGTTGTACAATTCCAACAGCAACTTGAAAGCGGCACCGTAAAAGTGTTAGTTTACAACTCCCAGACAGTCACGCCTATCACAGAAAACATGAAAACCATAGCCAATCAAAACAACGTTGCTATTATCGGAATTTCTGAAACTGTTGAGCCGCCTAATGCCCTATTCCAGGATTGGATGAACACCGAGTTGATTGCGCTTCAAAACGCCCTGAACTCTACAAGCACCATCAAATAAGGTGAAAAATGTTTGGTAACCCAGTTAGAACCACAAGTAGTTCAAATACCCTCCGCAAGCATAATTACTGCTGAAAATTTGGTTGCAGGATACCGTGACACCATAGTCTGGCAAGACGCAACTTTTTCAATAAACAAAGGCGAGTTTGTGGCAGTGATTGGCCCTAACGGTGCTGGCAAAACAACACTTTTCCGTTTACTGTTGGGGTTGCAGCAGCCCCTCAGTGGCGAGATTAAAATATTTGGCGCTAAACCTAAGCGGGGCAACCCACAAATCGGTTATGTGCCACAGAGGCATGTCATTGACAGTGAAACAAATATTGAATGTTTAGAATTGGTACGGTTGGCAGTTTCAGGGAAACAGTGGGGTTTAGGGCTTTTTTCTCAAAATGACCGGAAAATTGCTCTTGAAGCCCTCAATGATGTGGGAGCTGCTGAGTTGGCTCATCGCTCTCTTAGTTCTTTGTCAGGTGGTGAATTGCAGCGAATATTTTTGGCTGAGGCATTGGTTGGCAAGCCTGACATTTTGTTGCTTGATGAGCCGTTGTCTAGTTTGGATATTAGGCGTAGCGGGGAATTGGTAGAGCTTATTAGTGATGTGGTTAGGTCGCGTAATGTTACGGCTTTTTTGGTTGCTCACGATATCAATCCTCTTTTGCCTTTTTTGGATAATGTGATCTATATTGCGAATGGCAAAGTGGCGACTGGGACTCCCAAAGAGGTTCTTACGTCAGAGTGTCTTTCAGCTTTGTATGGAATTCATGTTGAAGTAATTCAAGATTCTAAGGGTAACATCGCAATTATAGGCTCAGGTACCGAGAAAGATGCTGACTTTATGAATAGTAACCGATGCGTTACATGTAACGAAAGAGGGGGACCGACATAATTTGATGGTTCTTGCTGGTTTGCTGCAGGTTTTCCAGTATCAGTTCATGCAGCATGCTTTTGAAGCGGGTACAATTGTTGCTATTATTGCAGGGATTGTGGGTTACTTTGTTGTTTTGCGTCGGTCAGCCTTCGCTGCTCATGCGCTTTCTCATATTGGGTTTGCTGGGGCTGCGGGTGCTGTTTTGTTTGGGGTTAGCCCTGTTTATGGTCTGTTGTTGTTTACTAGTGCGGGGGGAACGGGGA
>JBJKPJ010000008.1:0-3822 GCA_046706605.1 Bathyarchaeia archaeon
CAGCAAAATGAGCACTAGCATCAACAACATTCTGAGGCACAGGCAAAGAAACGCTAAGCCCCTTCTGTCTTAGCAAACCGTCAACTAGAGCATCAGCAGACACAATGCAACCTGCAATCTCATCATCAACTGTTTCAGTTTCGGAAGGAATCTGCAAAACAAGCTTGACAGCGTCAACTTCGCAGTAACCCATCTTAGCTTGCCCCTTTGACTTTGCTTTGGATCATTTCAAAAATGGCAATCCGATTCCGTATGGCCGTGTCGACATCTTCAAAGAGGATGACTTGCATCCACTCAGGAAACTGATTAATTCGGCGACCTAGCTCTTCCCATTTGCGAAGCCACTCAGCGTCTTTTGCGGATAAGTTCTTGCCCACCTTTTTAGACCTCCGATGCGGTAACAATTGCATCAAAACTGAAGCTACTCACTCCATCGATGGAAGAATTAACCTGCAGCAACAAAACAGCAGAAACAACTTCACCAGGAACGATGCAGTAGCCATCTCGATTCCATGAAAGCGAGATGTAGTTGCCCGCTAAGCTTGGTTCCCAATTCCCAAATGACAATATGAGCGATGAGTTCACAGATGAGAGACTTTTGAGATAAAAAGTGAAAGTTTTGTTTTCACCTGGTGCCAACGAGCCCCAATTAATGTTGGAAAGTGTATTCACACAATCTTGGTCGCTGCAAACCCCAAGACCAATTGCCTTAACATTACCAGTTGCAGGAATCCTTATTTGGACCTGTGAAAGCCCATAAGCAGCGATAACCGAAAGCAACAAGAGAACTGCCGAAAAGCCGAGAAACTTTTTCAGGTTTCCTGCACCTCCGGCTTTTCCAAAACAGCCTTGGTGGAAGCAACTATTTTCTGGAACTCTTTCTCAGTTACCTTGTCATCTTCTGCAGCTTTGATGATGGTTGTCAGCAAGCCTGTTAATTGCTTGGCCTTGCCTTTGCCTTGCTGGTACTTTGCACCTAAGAGTACAGAAGCCGAAGCTAGAACAGATCCAATTAAGATGACTATTGAGGCATACTCCATGCCTAATTCTGTAAAAGCAGCCAAAATATAGCATATTTTACTTCAAAAAGATATCTTAGAAAAAGTTGCCCTTGGTGAGTAAGAACAAATGACCAATAATAAGTGAATAGGAGATTAGCGGCCTACTACTGTAATGACGAATATATGAACAACTTTTCTCATCTTCTCTTCTTTTCTCTTTTAGTACGGCACTGACCGTTTCATCCTAATACAAATACACTTAGCTGTTGAAACTGGCGTGCGAGCAACGATCAAGGAAATAGTTAATGTTCATCTGGCATCGTCTTTTGAATAATGGCATATTGGTCTATAGCTAGTGAGTTTTAGCCCCACAAACCCTTTTTCCTAACTCCGCCACAACTATTAAGGAAAAGAAATAATATTGCGTAAATTTGGATTATACAAACGGCAAATGTGCATCATAAGATAAGACGTTGGTCATGGGATAATCTTCCAAATAATTGATAAGTTGGCATTAAATTAAGGGATACTAATGTCCTGTCCAAATATGATTGAGTCAATAATCGCTAAGTCTGAGAATAATATAGTCTGGTTGCTGAACTCGCAAAAGCCTAGAACTTTGCAAGAACTATTTACGACCGCTCACAGCATCGGTGCCGAGAATATAACTCCTATCTTTCCTTACTTTGCTAACAAGGCATTGGAAATTCAATCCCTCTTTGCAGATTTCTACATTCGGAGATTGGTAAGGCGTAACTTTGTCAAGGCTTCCGACCTCCAACTTACACCACGCGGAAAAACACTTTCCTTTATTCAGCCAATTGAAAATATAAGTAGTAACGAAACAGCAACCATGGGCATGCCATTTTCAGCTATTCCTCCAAACGAGTTAGCACTTGGAATTAAATCGGCTAAGATAAAACCACTCATAGATGAGTCAGCACTAATAATGTGCGCGTTGATTCCTGATAAACCAGAATTTTTCTGTGTTTTCTCTCATTACCATCCAGATGCAATGAGAACGGCCTATCCTCTTATGAGAGATAACGACACTTTCCTTGCGCTAGATACTGGGGATGTTAGGAATATCCTGACTTTTCCCACCGCAAAAATACTTGAAGATTCCCTACGAAGCTTGAGTGAATATATGCAATTATATTGCCATCAACCTCAGAGATTTATAGAATTTATCGCGAACCTCTTTCTATCAATAAGTAACATTCATTTTTCTCATCTGTGCAATGGACAGTTTCGAACCTTAAACAAACTGAATGATAGAATACACATTCTTTTAGATTTTATACCCTCGTGTCCAGAATGCAATATGGAACGAGGTGCGCATCTTAACCTAATTAGTCTTAGGCATGGACTAGTTCGCGCTTGGGAGAAAAGCATACTTTCTGAGATGTTCTTTTCTAAACTTGTTACAAGCGCAGCACAGAAAGTTGACCCTTCAATAGAAGTCTATCCTAGATTAGTGGTTGACGGCTTGGAGCATGAGTGCGACACTTTTGTGAAAAGAGGTAGCAACGTTATTCTGTTTGAATTGAAAAGAAGTACTACTTTTGATGGCTGGTGTGCTCAAGGAATAAAGCAACTCAAAGAGAACAAAGCAGTCTTGAAAAAGTGGGGACTACAATGCAAAACTGCTTTAGTAACCAACATAGTTTCTAATAGACTTCCCGCGGACCCAGAGATTGATTTATATATGAATCCGAACGACCTAAACAATATTCCTTCTATAGTCGAAAATCTTCTATCGTAGATGCCAATTTTGAAGGCTTCCACTTTTCCAATACAGCAGCGTTTATTTTGGCTGCTGCGGTATTGATTTCAGAGACTACTTTCTCAACGCTTGTTGGACGGGAAAGACCTCCAAACCATATTTCTGAGTCGTATGCGTGTGACAAAGCATTTTTGATAGCCTTTAGGACGGGTTTACTCTCTTCCAAGCAACAAGTTTCATCGGTATTCTTGTGGTCTAGTAGTAATCCTGTTTTACTCATAGTTCTCGCAAAGTTAGCTATAGGGGCGCCAAGGTCATAAATTTCTCTCCAGTTTATCGCACCCTTACACACGGCATCGATGAAGTCGTTCAAGTGATCGACCTGCTCGTTGAATTCTTCAAGAGGCAGCCTCATTGAATTCCAAAACCACGATAGCGAAACGAGTGAAATCATAAACGCTTCAGTTTGAACTAGTTGGGGCGCCAAGTCCATAATAAAATGAATGAACCATGCAGGGATAATAATGTCCATTGGTTTTTCATGCAAAGATAGAAGTGTATTTTCAGTTTTTATGATATACACCAATCTATTTCTCCACATTTCTCCTAAGGCACTATTGACAACCTGCTTGTTGGCATCTCTGGGTAATTGCTTCATGAGTGTCTCGATAGAGATCCCGGGCATTTTCATAATCATATTCTTGATAACATCAAGATGGGAATCGAAAACATTGTCCTGAAGAAGAGTTTCTATATCTGCTCCAAAGATTTCATAAGCATAAAAGGGTAAGAATTTATCGCCGACGCGCCTGACTACTGAAAGGGATTCTAACTGCGAAAGTACATCAGGACCCGAGATTCTTTCGCCACTGCTGTCAATTGAAAAGTCTTTCACCTGGGACAAGGCTTCGCTTGCTTCTGGAAAATTATTGAAAACAAAATCAGTAACGTAGCTACCAAAAGCAGATCTTATCTTCCTGCTCATGTAGGAGCGAACGCCATCAAAAACTTCCCTATCATAGCTACCGATTTCAGATAACACCGACGAAACATCTCCTGGAGCTATGGAAATTTGCCCTGTGCCATAATTTTCAT
>JBJKPJ010000009.1:0-7490 GCA_046706605.1 Bathyarchaeia archaeon
GAGGAATTTGTTATGCTTGGAATGATGTGACTGGGCAGCCGCTGTTCACTTACGGTAATGGTCCAGCAGGATCAGATAACAGTACTTACGCAGGCTTTAACGGACCATACGGTGTCTATCCAACGCAGATTCAATCTATTTCTAACGGTGTTGTATACTTGGCTACTGATGAACACACTGTTACAAACCCAATTTATGTGGGTGCATCATTAACTGCCATTAACGCCACTACAGGACAGCAAATCTGGAAGCTTTCAGGTTACCCCAGCGAATGGTCTACTACTGGAAGCGCGTGGGCTGTCGCATCTGGCTATTTGACGTTCTTTAACGGTTACGACGGTCAAATCTACAGCGTAGGCAGAGGATCCAGTGCTACTACTGCGGGTGTTCAACCTTTCGGTAGTTCTGTAGTTATTAGTGGTACAGTGATGGATACTTCCGCTGGCACAAAGCAAACAACGCAGATGGCAGACTTTCCAAACGGAGTTCCAGTAAGCTCTGATGCAAGCATGACGGATTGGATGGGTTATGTCTATCAGCAGCAAGCGGCACCGACAAACTTCACTGGTGTTCCAGTAACGATAAGTGTCTTGGACTCTAACGGCAACTATAGAACTATAGGCACAACGACAACAGACGAAAATGGGCAATATAGTCTAACATGGGCACCTGACATTCCAGGCAACTTTACAGTTTACGCTGCTTTCGCTGGTACAAACGGTTACTGGCCGTCGTCCGCTGAAACACACTTCTATTCTAGTCCAACATCAACGACAGCACCAACTGCTGCACCGCCATCAAACCTGGCAACATTATCAGACCTTATAACGTACATTGTCGGTGGAGTAATCGCCATTATCATTGCGATAGCCATAGTGGGTGTTGTTCTGGCAATGAGACTGAAAAAACGTCCATGAGATGAACAAAAATACCAACAACCTTCCCTCTTTTTTAGTTTTAAAGACATTCAAGTTGGGGCTGAGTGGGCTCTGGTTTAATCTTGATGCTTCAAAAATACCCATAGATTTTGGCTATTCGCATTTTTCTCCTTTCCAGAGCCCCAGCAAACCCATATATTACTAGTCAGGTGCTAATTAATCAAGAAATAGTAGTTAACCCGCACTTCTTGCTTATTCTAACTTGCGACAAATTTTCTTCATACTTTACTTTTATTAACCTCTCTGCCTGCCTCAAACATACGTTTCTCCATTCTTTTTTTTTAAAGTATTCACAGCATAACCTCATGCCTCAAGAAATGCTAAGGAAACAAACATTGTCAAGGAGGCCAAAAAATGGAGAGAAGAATTAAGTTATCTGAAATAAATGCTAAACTCGAGCGGGCATTTGATCTTACGCTGCTTTTGGGAAAACTTCAGCAACACGGCATAGTAACGATAGTTTTTGACCCATCGATAGATGAGGAGCCTTTTGTGCAGTTAACAGAAAAAGGCCGACAACAAATAATCGAGCTGCTCTTTAGCTACTAAAAGAGAGCATCATGGTAAGTGCTATAGTTTTCCGTTAACCCAAACTTTTATTGTCTCATAGCAGAAGATCAAAACAAACACCAAAGTAACTGACGTATAAAAGAAAAATTCACGACCTAACGGCATAGACCTGAGAAATAGTAGTTCGATTAGTAAAATCATAATTCCAAAAGCTGTGTAAAAGAGGTATCGTGGTATTAGAAAGCGGCTGACTTTTACGCAGTTCTCTAGTAGTATTTTGTCTATTACGTAGTTTCCTGCTTGTTTTTTTAGGATGCCCATGTCTTCTAGTTTGGCTAGGTGGTATTGGACGGTGGAGGGGCTGCCGAGGTTTAGTTTGCGTTGGATCTCACTGGTGCCCAGTGGTTTTGGAGATTTTAGGATTAGTTTGTAGATGTCAAGAGCGTTTCCTTTTAGGTCCTGATTTGATTTTTTGCTTAAAGCCTACACCCCGCCGATATACGATAGTAAGGTAAATTTAAGATAGCCGCTCTCTGTCGCGGTAATTTATGGTGTACGAAGATTAGTACGCTTGTTTTGTGTAGAATATTAAAATAGCCCAAGTTCGTTGTGTGTGCACCTATTTGACGGGTGTTGACCTATGGTTGGACAAAAAAGCAAGATGGCAATTGCGGTGGTGCTTGCAGTTGTTGCAGCATTTCTACTTTTAGCTGTAAGCTACGCTTTTTTCCCGGATCAGTCGTCTGTACCTGTGCCTACTCCGGCTCCAACTTATAGACCTGAAGCGCTAATGAGCCAATTGTTTTGGGCTGCTCAATTGGTGGGTTTGGCAGCGGCAATTGCGTTTGCCTTTGTTGTGGTAGCAATGCTTATTATCAAAATAAGAAAGGGAAAACAGCAGCGTCAGATTAAGCATTAATCGTCTTGTTGGATTGGTTGGTTAGGTGTACGAAAAGATAGTGTTATGAAAGATTTTTTGGGTTAGCGCGTAACTCTGATTAGGGGAACAGGGCTATGCAAGTGATCTTTAAGGAAACTAGCCAAACAATATTTGCTATACCCATAAAATCAATTTCATTAGCCGATATCTTCGAGTTATCCCAAAAACAACTGAATCTAACCACATACAATAGCATGTAACCTGCACATATTTTGAACCAAACATAGACATCGACAACAGCTTGTAGGAGCAACATCGGTGGCAAGACGGCACAAAGACAAAACCAAGCTTGAGGTTTTCAGTGGTCGTCAAGCTAAACTAAATTTCATAATCTTCTCAATTCTTTCATCAAAAAAGCACCTAACCAGTTATGATACTTACTTAGAAATCCGAAGCATCAAAGGATTTAGGCATACAAAACGGCAAAGCGTTGATAGACGACTAAAAATGCTATGCCAGCAAGGCTGGCTAGACAAAGATGGGGTAAGAATAGCCAAAGCTCATTTTCAATCACCGCTCTACAAGTTAAATATCAGAGCTCATGCAGCCCTGTCTTTGAAAATAGTGGATTTGAACGACTTTCTACAAACCGCCCCAGAAGACAACCTGCAGATCATCATCAAAGCTATTGTATCGTGCCGTTAGATACGTCACTTTGAAGACCATCCCAGAGTGATGAGCACTCCGCGGCGATGGACAGTTTTTACATCTAGCCTGCAAGACCTTCAAGGTGGCAACACATGGTTAACATAATTGATGACTGGGCTGTTTTAACTCGATATGCAAAAGAAAAATTAGGCTTTTATCAGCTCTGTGAGGACGACGGAAAATTTGAGGTTCGAGTGCAGACTGGGCGAGTGGGCTTTAAAAAATCGTTTGAGAACGGCAATGATGAGCAGTTAGCTAAGATTTTGGATTTCTGCAGAAAACAGGGCTATATCCAAATTGTCGAAAGCGTTCGGGCCGACCAATTCTTTAAGTGAACAGAGGGTAGATCTGTTGCGTAAGCGTTTGGATCGCAAGAGTTGCGTGGTCTGTGGGAAGCCACCTGTGGGATTTACAGGCTATGTTTTCTATCAAAGTGGCAAAACAAGAGTGTATGCGCCCTTCTGCAAAGAGCACTTGGCTTTAGCGCCAAACTATGCTAATCCCATTTTTGAAAACCAAAAGGCACTTGCACTATTCGAACGGATGTTTCCAAAAACATACTGCGAAGACGTCATGGATAAGCCAGTCTTGTTTTTTGACACACACAAAACCGCAAAAAACTAGCGATTTGAGGTGGGAGGGAATGGCTGAGCTTAAATCAAACGCATCAACCCCCGATGTCATGTTTGGCACCAAAGCCGGTTCTAAATCCTGTAAGTTGGGGTCTGCCCAGGGCTCCACCGGCACAAGCCCCCTAAACCCATCCTGTCCAAAATGCGGAAGCAAAAAGGTGTGGCGTGATGGTTTGCGCTATCAATTTTTCGGCAGTGCAATTCAGAGGTGGCTTTGCCGTGACTGTGGACTCAGATTCTCCGACCCAAACGACGTCCAGAAAGCCGATGAAGCAGTTGAAAGAATTGAAAGGATTGAAACGAAGTTAATAAAAAGCCCAGATGACAAAGTCTCTACTCGCCAAATATGCGTGATGGAGACGAAAAATTTGGAAGCGGAACAGGATTTGCAAGTTCCGCAGAAAAGTGACATCAAAGACCTAAACGGTGCAGTCGTTGACTTCCTCTGGTACTTAAAAAAAGAAAACAAGGCTGAGGGAACAATAAGAAGCTACAGGCACTCGCTAAATCAACTGGTGCAGAAAGGTGTAAACCTGTTTGACCCAGAATCCTTCAAAGAAACACTTGCCCTAAGCGACTGGTCAGAAACCCACAAGTACTGCTCAGCAAAAGCCTACAAGAGCTTTCTAAACTACCGAAAAATCAATGTCAAACTCCCAACCTACAAATGCAGCAGACGCAAAGACCCATATCTGCCGCCACCTGAACATTTTGACCAACTCTTCAATCGGTTTAGCCAACAAATGATCTGCTTCTGCTTCACCCTAAAAGAAACCGCCGCACGCCCCATTGAAGCTCTAAGAATCGAATGGAACGATATAGACTTCGCAAACAGAAAAATAGCAATCAACCACCCAGCTAAAGGCAACAACACACGGACCATAAGAGTAAGCGATGATCTGATTAACATGCTTCAGCAGTTGCCAAGAAAAGCAAAAGCCGTCTTCACATACGGCCAATACCAATACGCCGAAAAAGGATTCAGAAGAATGCGCAAACGAGCAATCGCAGAAACAGGCAACAAAGAACTTAGCAAAATACACTTCTACACCTGCAGGTACTGGCGAGCAACCGACGAGCGAAACAGAAAAGGTAACCCCGACAGCGTACAATACCTACTAGGTCACAGGTCGCTAATGTACATTGGACTGTACGCTCGCTTAAGCGCTGAATACTTTGGCGGAAATCAAGAATGCGATGTACAAGAAGCTGACGTAACAGATAGGGCAAGAGTGCGTTATCTGCTTAGCAAAAACTACAAGCCTATAGTGATTGGAGGAGTCACATATTTTACAAAACCTAAATAAGGCTCAAAACGCTGTCATTTTGGTCGCTACGCCGCCCAAGGGGTCATCACCTCAAGGGTCGTCATCTAGCAAAAAACTATGTACGTGGGGCCGTCGTCTAGCATGGTTCAGGATACATGCCTGGGGCGTATGCGATCCTGGGTTCAAATCCCAGCGGCCCCACCACATTTCCAGTGGCCCTATTGGCGATGATTTTAATCAATTTTTTAATCATTTTTACTTACGCTTCCTGAATAGTTTTACTTCTCCAAAGTCGCATACATATTCAAATCCTGCCTCGACGAGCTTCTGAGCGTCTTCTACGGTCTTAGCGGTGGCTGAGTGGAATTCGTCGTTCTTGAAAGTGATGAGCTGGGTGTAGAGCAGTGTGTTTTGGATGTTCTTGTGACCGAGTAGTTTCATGACGTGTAAGATGTCTTTGGTTTTAGCGTATTCTGTGGTTGCTTTCCAATGGCGAAAGGTGTGAAAGTGGATTTTCTTTAGGCGGTCGTTTTTGAGGTTGAATGCTATTCTGCTTCTTTGTAGTCTGAAGGCTCTGGCGAAGTGTCGTTCACTGCATTTGTAAGGTTCCTCGTGGTCTCTTGGTAGGCCGTTTAGCATTGCTATTAGCTGAGGCGATATTGGTAGTTGCCTTGGTTCGCTGCCTTTTTCGGGTGTTATGTCGACGGTTCTGTTTTCGAAGTTGAAGTCGCTCCATTTGAGCATGAAGGCTTCTCCGCATCGTATGCCTGTTTCTTTGAGTAGCTGCAGGAATGATGCAGTTTTTCTGTTGCTGCCGGCGATTAAGCTGTTGATTTCTTGCTCTGTTGGAATGAAGGGTAGTTTTTTGACGCTTTTGTATTTTGGTGGGTTCCATGTTAGTCCTTGCATTTTGAGGTATAACGAGTAGGTTTCGACTGCGATTTTTTTGGTTTTTACTTGCCAGTTTTGTTGTCTTGCAAGCATTTCTTTGACTGATTCGGGGTCTTGAAGGTTAGCTCCTTTGTTGACCATTGTTTTTAGGAAGCGGGTTCTGCGTGTGATTGTTGCTTCAGCATAGCCTTCTTTTTGCATCCAGAAAGCGTGTTCAATGATTTTGCCTTTGACGTCTGCTTGTATTCTCCGCAGAACTTCAGTTGTCTGTTGTTCTGCTACCAAGTTTTTCGTCTCCTCGACGCATATTTGGCGATTAGATAGTAAGTCAGAGGTCATTTTTATTTCATTGCGAACCGCTTTTTCCTGATGACTCCAACTCTTTTTGACGTCATTTGGGTCAGAAAATCTAAGGCCACAGTCTCGGCAGAGCCATCTTTGGATTTCATATCCCAAAGCAGTGTAACGTTTGGCGTCTCTCCAGAGTTTTTTTGAATTGCATTGTGGGCAGGATGGGGTTAGGGGGCTGGTGCCGGTGTCCTCTTCTGAGGGCAACTTACGAATTTTAGTACCGGCTTTAGTGCCTAATTTGCAGTCTGGAGAAGGCTCCTTTGATGTAAGCTCAGCCATTCCCTCCCACCTCAGCCACTTTCTTGATTAGAATTCGCAGTTTTGTAAGAGTCAAAAAAGAGGATTGGCTTGCCTTTGACGTCTTTCAAATAAGTAATTGGAAACATTTGCCTAAAGTTTTCAACGGCTTCTTGGTTTTCGAAGATAGGCATGGCGTACTCTGGCGCTTTATCTAAGTGCTCTTTGCAGAAGGGTGCATAAAGTCGTGTTCTGCCGCTTTGAAAGTAGACGTAACCTGTGTGCCCTTCAGGAGGGCCTCCACAGACTACGCATCGAGTGCGATCCAGCCGTTTCCTCAAGTCTTCCGCTTCCTATTTGAAGAATTGGTCGTCTCGCATATTCTCGCAAACCCGGATGTAGCGATGTTTTTTGCAAAAGTCAAGAATCTTGTTTAACAGGGTATCGTTACCTAAGGCAAATTCTTGTTTGAATCCTACCCTCCCGGTTTGGACTCTGATTTCTATTTTTCCATCGTTGTCTAATAGCTGGTAGAAGCCAAGCTTTTCTCCAGCATATTCAGCAAGGACAGCCCAGTCCTCTATAATATTTACCACTTGATTACACCTAAAACTATGTTGCGCCAGCAAAATAAAGGAATTCTGTGCCTCTCAAAGAACAGGGTTCTTTCAAGGGGGGTGTTAAAGAACAGGGTTCTTTGAGACCCCCCCTCAAAGAACAGGGTCTGGAAAATTAAATTCATGCTAATCAGTCTGTTGCCTCTTTGTTGGTTTTTGATAGTTAGAGTGCAAATTTGCTTAAATCGCATCCAAGCGATGTAGAATTCAGATTGGTGACCTGATTTGGTTACAGAGAGGAAACGTGTTGAGGGAAAACTCAATCGATTAGTTGAAAGAAACGACAAAACGCTTAAGGAAAAAATGACGTCTAAAACGACTAAACTTCAAAAAGCGGATAACTACCGTTTTTTTGTTGAATTCATCGCTGGTCTCTGCAGTCATCTGGAGGAAAAGTATCCTTACCTCAAAAAAGAAGTAACTCACAACAAGAAAGGTGCGCCACGCTGGGCTAAACC
>JBJKPJ010000010.1:0-5579 GCA_046706605.1 Bathyarchaeia archaeon
ACACGATATTAGCCAGTTCCAAGAGCAGATTGATCAGTTGGCGGCGAGGAAAACAAGTGTGGAAACCCATGAAACCGTCAAAGAAAACAGCTACAAAGAAACTCAAGATAAAATCAGCAACCTAAAACGAACCATAGAACGAAACGTATACAACGCGCTTGAGAAAAAAATACAAATCGCCTAACACCTGCAGACAGCAAGTGGCTATGGTTTTTCTTGAATTACTCTACGTAGAGCAGGTAATCTTTGGTGGCGGGCAGCTTCTTACAGGTTGGTGGACGTAATCATGATGGAGACACTTTGTTCTCTCTGAATTTTTGCCAGCAAATCCAAAAAAAGAATCGAGTTCTCATCATCGATACTTGACATAGGCTTATCGCCAGCATCACCGAGGGTGGTTTAGAAGGGCGTGAATGATGGCGGTGCGGTTTTCTCCCTAAAGTATCACTTTTTGTTTTTCAAAATCATCAGTAGATTAAAGGTGTCAATACGTTTTTAAAACAGGTATGTTCCTCTTTAATCGTTAACTGTAAAAATATGGAATGGTTCATTTTGCAGGTTGGATTTTTAGGCGGCGCAAGAGAGGTTGGCAGAATAGGTGTCACGGTAAAGTCTGCAAAAAACAAGGTTGTCATGGACTACGGCGTCATGCTTGACAATGAACCGGGTTTTCCAATGCACGTACCCCCCAAGGAAGTAGATGCCGTAATTTTAACTCACAGTCACCTCGACCACAGCGGCGCCATCCCCATCTTTTACATAAACGACAAAAAACCCCTCTACACCAACAAACTCAACCTCGAGCTCACCCAGCTACTTATCCAAGATTTCATCCACTTATCCAGCTACTATTTGCCCTTCGAATACTTGGAATTAAAAACCATGATGCACAACAACCATCATTTGGATTTTGAGCAAGAAGAAACGTTAGGTGATATGAAATTCAAACTGTTAAATGCAGGACACACACCCGGAAGCGCCTCAGTACTCTTAGAAGCAGATGGCAAGCGTTTCCTCTACACTGGCGACTTTAATATGGAAGAAAGCAAACTGCTCTCAGGCGCCTCCATGGATTACGGCGATTTAGACGCGGTGGTCATCGAAAGCACTTACGCTGACTCTGACCACACTGAGCGTTCGCTATTGGAAAAACAGTTTGTAGAAGCTTGCACTGATGTGGTTGACGCTGGCGGAACTGTTTTGGTGCCCGCATTTGGCGTGGGGCGTTCACAGGAAATGGCCTGCATCTTAGCGGCGCACCATTTTGAGTACCCAATTGTTTTGGACGGGATGGCTCGGGAAGCAAGCCGTGTAATCATGAACTACAAAGAGTTTCTCAAAGACCCCCGACTTTTCATGAACGCCATGCATAGTGTGGATTGGGTGGAAGGCTGGCGTGACCGACGCAAAGCCCTCAAATCGCCCGGCGTAATCATTTCGACAGCGGGGATGCTTAAAGGCGGTCCAGCAGCATTTTACCTCTCTAAACTGGGCAAAAAAGCCAACAATGCGGTCTTCTTGGTCAGCTACCAGATTCCAGGAACCCCTGGACGGGAACTTATGGATAAAGGCGTCTGTACTCTTGACGGGAAAGTCCGCAAAATCAAAGCGCAATACCGCCACTTCGACTTTTCAAGCCACTGTGGCGCCAGTCAACTTAAAAACGCCCTGAAAAAACTAGGCGGCAACCCTAAAGTGTTCGTGGTTCACGGCGCGGAAGGCAACTGTGAGCTCTTTGCGAACTGGGCTAAGTCTGAGTTGGGTTTGGATGCTGTGGCTCCAAGGACTGGGGAAACCTACCAAATTTAAGCGGAGAATTACCTGTTGAAGGTTGGTGGCGGAAAGCAAAGCTTATTGTTCAGTGAATGTTATTGCAAGTAAACTACAAGGAGACAAGTATACATGACGGAGCAGCCAAAAGCCGAGGACAAATTCCGCTTTCAGCTAATCTACTTAGCGCCCATACTAACTAGCCTTCTTTTCGGGTTAGGCTGCGCTTATCTGCTTTTGCCCCTGCAAACCGAATATATTCCCGTTGCACCTATCCCTGAATCAACCCCTGGTGCACCAGTGGGAAATGCCCTCTACTTTGTAATTCTTATCGCAGCGGCCGCTACAGTGTTTTATTTTCTGCTTAAACGCAAAAGCAAACATATCATCAAAGGCTTAATCATTGTTGCCTTAACCACTGCGGCGCTACTTCTTTCGTTTGTTTACCTTTCCGCGCTTGCGGTTTATGTGGGAATCTTTGACAATCTTTATGTGCTAATTGCTGCTTCCATCATTATTGCGATACTTTTCGATTTATCTATATTCCGATTAGGCAGCGTAGCCAGAAACATCGCCGTCATCTGTGTGGGCGGCGCTTTAGGCGTATTTTTTGGATTCTACATCCCCTTGTGGAGCGCCGTGCTTATTTTGGCATTCTTAGCAGTTTACGACATAATAGCTGTCTATAAGGGTCCAGTGGGAAAAATCGCCACGTCTTCAGGTTTTGACCAGCTTCAAGGGTTAAGTTTTGCATTTAAAGATATCCAGATGGGGTTGGGAGATTTGGTTTTTTACTCGATGCTCACTGGCGTCATGGTTAATGCTTTCTCGCCAAACCTATTGCCCACTGTTTTGGCTTTAGTTGGCATCTTGGTGGGTTCCGTGGTGACGTTTTCGATGCTGGAGAAAAAAGGCATTTTCCCCGGGCTGCCTTTCCCAATTATGTTGGGGTTGGCTTTGGGTTTGGCTGCTGGTTTTCTATTTTAATTTTCCAATCCACATGTTTGGTTGAGAAACATAGGGGGTGCTAAGCATAAACGTTTAAGCATGAAACTCCCCTAAAATAGTGGTGTCGCCATGGAGAAATCAACGGTTGCAATCGTAAAGGGTGAACGCGCCCATCAACCTGTTTTTCAAGCATTGGACTTGATAGATTACAAATCTGCCTTGGGAGGTTTTGAGCGGGTGCTCATAAAAGTTAACTTCATAACCACCATGACTTGGGACACAGGCGCAACAACAGACCCCATCGTCGTGGAAGCCTTAATCCAACGGCTACAAAAGTTGCCAAAAGAAGTCTACGTGGTGGAATCAGACGCAACCATGACCAACGCCGACAAAGCTTTCGACGCTACAGGCATGAGAGAGATGTGCAAAAAATATGGTGTGGAATGCCTGAATTTGCGGCATCAAAAAGAGAAAGTCAAAATTCCAGTTCCCGACTGCGAAACCCTCAAAACAATAACCGTTCCAAAAATCGCCACCGAATCAGCAATTATCAGCGCAGCAAAAATGAAAACACACATGGCAACTAAAGTTACGTTGGGCATGAAAAACATGTTTGGGATGCTGCCCGACAAGTTCAAGGCAAAGTATCATGCCCGCGGAATAAGCAAAGTCATAGTGGATATCAACAGCGTAATTAAGCCCCACTTGATTGTGATTGACGGCTTTGTTGCAATGGAAGGACGCGGACCAACTGATGGTTCTCCCCTTAAAATGGATTTGATTTTTGCAGGCAAAGACCCCGTAGCCACTGACGCCACATGCGCAAGGGTAATGGGCATTGACCCGCACGAAATCAGCCACATCAGAACCGCCTACAAAAAAGGCATAGGCAACATTGATGACATACAAGTTGTAGGCGCAA
The DNA here is from genome assembly GCA_046706605.1 of Bathyarchaeia archaeon. Lineage (GTDB taxonomy): Archaea > Thermoproteota > Bathyarchaeia > Bathyarchaeales > Bathycorpusculaceae > Bathycorpusculum. Next base: position 3,641 of record JBJKPJ010000010.1, read on the forward strand.
CTGTGGATGACGTGAAGAAGGTTTTCAAAAGAAGTTGGGGAGCCTAACAGGCAAGGTTAGTTAAAATCAAAAAGAAAGGGTTTAGGGTGTTCCGCATTTCTGCAGGAGTTTTTCCCAGTTTGTGTCTGTCATTTGCTGGATTTGATCAAGCACCTGTGAGTATTTTGGCGTAAATAGGTGTCTGAATCTGCCTTGTCCTTGCAAGTACTCTTTTACGGGCTTCTTCTTTTGGGGTGCTAATGCGATGAGTTTGCTCGGTATTGACAGTTGCCGTTTGCCGTCGACTGCTTCCCAGATTGGGAACACACAGGATTCAACTGCAAGTTTAGCGTACTCCATGGTTTTGCCTGGTTCACTTCGCCAGCCTCGTGGGCAAGGAGCAAACACATGCAAAAACGCTGGACCCTCAACCTCTAAGCCTTTGCGCACTTTGGTTAACATGTCTTTCCAATAGTATGGTGACGCTGTTGCAACGTATGGTATGTCGTGTGCCAACATGATTTCGGTTATGGGCTTTTTCTTTTCAAGTTTGCCTGGAATAACTGAGCCAGCTGGAGTTGTGGTTGTTGCGGCGCCTGTGGGTGTTCCGCCGCTACGCTGGATTCCTGTGTTCATGTAGCCTTCGTTGTCGTAGAGTACAAACAAAAAGTCGTGACCACGTTCAGCTGCACCTGACAGTGCTTGCAAACCGATGTCAAAGGTTCCTCCGTCGCCTGCCAAAGCAATAATGTCGATGTGTTCTTGTTTTACTTTGCCTTTTCGCCGCAGGGCTTTGAGTGCTGCATCGATTCCTGATGCGTTTGCTGCCGAAGTTTCAAAAGCCGTGTGTAGCCAGGGTAGCGCCCATGATGTGTATGGGTAAATGGATGAGACTACTTCCATGCATCCTGTCGCTTCTGTAACGATGGTTGGTCCTCTGGTTGCTTTCATTATCAGGCGCAGAACTGCTGCTGGACCGCAACCTGCGCATGCTCTGTGACCTGAAAGGAAAAGTTCTGGTTTAGATGCTATGTCTTTTGCGGTAAATTTCCATTCTTGAGTTGTCATCTTGTTTTTCCTCCTACTCCCTTAATCCTAAATAGCGCACTTGAGTATCCACACGCCCAGTTTTTGCTATTTTTCCCAGTTCATCAAATACTCTGCGTAGCTCAGTGGGACTTGAATCTCTGCCGCCTAAACCATAAATGAAGTTTACCATTGGTGGATGTGACTTAACGTCGTAGAGTGCATGGTGAACCTCGTGGAAAACTGCTCCGCCTAAACCGCCAAAACTCATGCTCTTATCCATCACCGCGACGACTTTGGGTTTTTTCAGTGCCTTCCGTAACTCTTCAACTGGCAAAGGTCTAAAGGTGCGTAGACGTAAAAGCCCAGCTTTTATGCCTTCTTCCCGTAGTTCATCAACTAAAACCTTCAGAGTTCCAGCTGTGGAGCCAAGGCAAACAACGGCGAATTCTGCATCATCCAGCTTGTATGGGTCAATTAATCCGTTGCCGTAGTTTCTGCCAGTTAAATTGGCATATTCGGTGTTGATTTCTTGGATTTTTTTGAGCGCGTTTTTCATTCCTTCTTCTTGTTGGCGTTTGAACTCAAAATAGTAGTTTTGCAGTGCAATTGGTCCCATGGTCATGGGATTTTCTGGGTCAAGTTTGTAGGGAACAGTTTTGCCTTCATGGGTTAAGACTTTAACAAATTGGCGTTCGCCCACAAACTGCTTTACATCTTCGTCGGATAAGGCATTAACGTTTTCCAAAGTGTGGCTCAAGGTGAAGCCATCTAAGCCTACAATTATCGGCAGGGAAACGTCTTTGTCTTCGGCAATTCGGAAAGCTTGAATGATTGAGTCGTAGGCTTCCTGAGCGTTTTCAACGTAAATTTGTATCCATCCACTGTCTCTTTGAGCCATAGTGTCTGAGTGGTCACCGTGGATGTTTAGAGG
>JBJKPJ010000011.1:0-2617 GCA_046706605.1 Bathyarchaeia archaeon
TGACCAACTGGAAACAATAGGACATGAACTTGCCAGAATTATTAATCAACGAAAAGCCGAGCGCGAAATAGTTGAAGCTAAAGAAAAATACCAGTCGCTTTTCACAAATATGCTGGACGGCTTCGTATTTTGCCGAGTGATTTTTGATCAATCTGGCAGCCCAGAAGATTTTATCCCAATAGAAGTTAATGGTGCTTTTAAAAGATTATTTGGTGTAAAGAAAGGAAAAATAATTGGAAAAAGAATCACCCAAACCATCCCTCAAATAAAAGAAGCGGACCGTACAATATTTAATACTCTGGGAAAAGTTGCCGCCAAGGGAACTAAAGAACGTTTTGAAGTTTTTTTTAAGCCGTTTAACATTTGGTTGGCCGTTTCAGCCTACAGTACAAAGAAGGGTTATTTCGCTGCAGTCGTAGAGGATGTAACAACTCGGAGAAAAGCGGAAGATGCGCTAAAAGAAAGCGAGGAACGCCTAAAACTAAGCCAAGAAATAGCTCATGTGGGAAGCTGGGAACTAGACCTATTGAAAAACAAGTTGGTTTGGTCAGATGAAGTTTACAGAATTTTTGGGTTACAACCACAAGAGTTCGGAGCTACATACGAAGCTTTCCTAAGCTACGTTCACCCAGATGACCACGCTGCAGTTGACTCCGCCTACACGAATTCAGTAAAAGATGGAAAAAACAACTATGAAATAGAACATCGCGTCATAAGAAAAAACACAGGTGAAGTCAGAGTCGTCCACGAGAAATGTACGCACATAAGAGACAAATCTTGCAAAATAATCCGTTCCGTTGGGATGGTTCAGGACATTACTGAACGCAAAAAAAGTGAGCAAGCACTCAAAGAAAGTGAAGAGCGCCTGAAGCTAAAATTGGATTCGGTGCTTTCTCCAGATGTGGCGTTAGAAGAAAGTGACCTAAATAATTTTATCGATGTCCCTGCGTTGCAAACGATGATGGAACATTTCTATGCTGTTTCAAAAATGGGGTTTGCGCTCGTAGACATCAAAGGCAACGTTCTTATTGGCACTGGCTGGCAAGACATCTGCACCAAGTTCCACCGCATAAACCCACAAACATGCCAAAACTGCGTTGAAAGCGATATCGAACTATCAAGTCAACTTCAAAAAGGAGAAATCCGCCTCTACAACTGCAAAAACAGTATGGTTGACGTGGTTACACCACTATTTATAGGCAACAAGCATGTAGCTAACGTATTCTTTGGACAATTCTTCTTCGAAGACGAAAACGTTGACAGAGACGTCTTCGTTGAGCAAGCAGAGAGATACGGGTTTGACAAAACAAAGTACCTTGCAGCCTTTGATATGGTTCCCAGATTTAGCAGGGATAAAATAACTCAACTTATGCAGTTCTACTCACGCTTCTCTGAAGTACTTTCCAAAACAAGCTACTCAAACCTAAAACTAGCAAAGCTGCTGGTGACTCAAAAAGAGTTACAGTTAAAACTTGAGGACAAAGCAGCGGAAGTGGAGGAGTATGCTTCGCAGATGGAGCAGTTGGCTGAGAGCAGAGCAAAGCAGCTCAAGGACGCGGAGCGGTTGTCAGCCATCGGTGCGACTGCCAGCATGGTTGGTCACGACATAAGAAATCCACTTCAAGCTATAGCGAATGATGTCTATTTAATGGAAATAGAGGTAAACAACCTTCCAAACGACGAGACAAAAAACTGCCTTAGAGATAACCTCAAGAGCATAGAAGAAAACTTATTCTATATTAACAAGATAGTAATGGACCTACAAGATTTTGCTAGACCCCTAAACCCAAAAATGGAGCCGACAGATTTGTGTGACGCCATCAACGATGCTCTAAAGATGGTGAATGTGCCCGAAAACGTGACGGTAGTGGTTCATTGCCAAGAAAACCTCCTGCCCCTTTTGCTTGACTTAACAATGCTAAAACGGACAATGGTTAATTTAACCCAAAATGCATTGCAAGCCATGCCTTATGGTGGAAAGCTCACTATCACAGCCAACTCTAAACATAAAGAAACAGAAATAATTATTCAAGACACGGGGCAAGGTATACCTAAAGACGTGCAGGACAAAATTTTCACGCCTTTGGTGACCACAAAATCAAAAGGTCAAGGCTTGGGCTTAGCCGTAGTTAAACGGATGACCGAAGCAATGAAAGGAACAGTCACCTTTGAGACAGAAGAAGGACAAGGAACCAAATTTATCCTAAAATTCCCATCTTAGCGCTACTTTTTAAAGCAAACCGAGGCATAGCCCACCACGTCTGGGTCGCCTGTTATTTCGCCGCTGTTATGATAGCTTAAAAGCTGGGCTTTTGCTTCCACCCCAACCGCGTAGGTGATTAGGGCAGTTATGGGCGCGTACCCGCAGGCGGTGATGTTCCGGGTTTCCACGATATCATAGAACTGTTTAGTATCCATATCCACGACCGCTTTTAGCGCAGCATGGTCTTTTGCTGAGGCAACCTTGGCTGGTTCGTAATGGGTCATGTCAGATGAAGCGATAACCACGCTGTTTGTGGCGTCCAAAGCTTCAGTTAATGCCCTGCCCACCTCGACCGCAGACTCATAGTCCTGCAACAGAAAGCAGATAGGCACAATCTTAAACGCGTTACCATAG
>JBJKPJ010000012.1:0-1443 GCA_046706605.1 Bathyarchaeia archaeon
GTTTAACACGGATTCAAGTGGCGCCCCCGTTGGCGTTTTGATGACTGACGGCGAAGACTACAATGTTGGCGACACAATAACAGTAATCAATCCAAAATTCCTCTTCAACGGTACCTATCGCGTTTTGCAATTAACTAAAAAACGTGCTCGCTGCGACTTACAAGTTGACCGGGTTAGAAAAACCCTTGACAAGGAAATTGCAGACCTCAAAGCTTGGGAAAGCAAAGGTATCTATCTGCCAGGCTCAACCAGCTGGAGCGTTAACCTTCAAGGCCTAATCGGTTTGTTCCATCTAAACGAAGGCGAAGGAGAAGATGCAAAGAACTCAGCCCCCATTGAAGAACCAACTGATGGCAAGCTTGTGAATTATCTTTGGGAAGATGGCCCAATAACTAAAATGCTTGCCTTCAACGGCGATGGCTACGTTAACCTTGGTGATGGTAGCAAGGCTGGAATCAATTTTCATGCTTCTTCAGGTGTGGGCAAGTTTACCATTGGAGCCTGGTTTAGCCCATCTGCAAACGATTCAACTGACCGGTTCGTCGCACATAAGGATGGACAATTTGCCCTAAAATACAAAGTCAGCACGGGCATAATTACCTTCACTTTTACGGATGCAGGCGGAGTAATTCGTAGCTACAGCTCAAACCCAGGAATAGTTACCGTGGGTGGTCGTCTTTGCGTTTTCATAACTTACGATGGTGCCAATCTCAAAATGTATTTGAATAGCAACATCATCAAGACGTTTCCGCAAACGGACAACATCCATGATTCCTCAAATACTGTTTACTTAGGAATGTTCTTGAAAGGCGTACTTGCCGAAGTGATGCTTTGGAATCGATGTCTTGTTGCACAGGAGGTGCTTGAGCTTTACTTTTTTCCCCTGCTCAGAGTTGTGAGAAAGTCAGGCGCGGCTCCTCCTTCTGGCTGGTACATAACATGCCAAGCAGGCGCAGGCGGCACGGTTGACCCTTCAGATTTGGTAAATGTAGCTTCTGGGCAAAACCTACAAGTTGAAGCAACCAAACAAAACTCTGACTGGGAATTTGACTACTGGCTTTTCGACGGAGTACCTTATTCAACAGTAACCAATCCAGTTAGCATTCCACCGCAAACGGATCTGTCATATCATTCTCTTTTTGCAGTTTTCAGACAGATAGGCAGCGAACTCAGTGGACAGGTAACTAACGTCAACGATGGCGAAGTCCGCTTTGAAGAAAAGTTCCATTTAGCAGATGCTTTTCTGGTTAACGAGACTTGGACACGTGAAGATGCCGGCAAATGGGCGATCCCCGTTTTCCAAGATGAAGAATTTAATCGCGGTGAATTGCTTAATGAAAACGTTCCCACCGGAGAGTTTGGCAACAATGCGTCAAGTTCCAACAGCACAAGCTGCATAAATACAATAGTCGGCAGTGTCTTTACCTCGCCAGCCTCACAAGC
>JBJKPJ010000013.1:0-7889 GCA_046706605.1 Bathyarchaeia archaeon
TTCTTTAACTGCCTATTTACCATTAGGTCAAATTAAGTTGAGTACTCAAACTGCTATCCCCACCAAAACAATCGGTTTCATCGTTAATCCAGTTGCTGGAATGGGTGGTGCTGTGGGTTTGAAGGGCACCGACGGCAAAGACACCCTTACAAAAGCCATCGCATTAGGCGCCAAACCGGTAGCAGCCCAGCGAGCCAAAACCTTCCTTTTCGAGCTTGCCTCCGCAAAAGAGCACCTTAAACTAGTTGTCGGAGCAGGCAACATGGGAGAGATGCAGGCTCAAAAATGCGGCTTCAGCTACACCGTTGTGGGAAAGAGCAAAACTGAAACCAGCAGCCAAGACACCCACGCAATCGCACAAAAGATGGCTGGGTTGGGAGTAAATTTGCTGGTTTTCTGCGGTGGTGATGGAACCACCCGTGACATCCTCAAAGCCGTCAGCTTAAAAGTCCCCGTACTGGGGGTGCCTACAGGCGTAAAGATGCACAGCGCCATATTCGCCGTAAGCCCCCAAGCCGCGGCAAGGGTTGCAATTCGGTTTTTGTGGGCGGGGTTGCCACTTCGGGAGGCGGAGGTTATGGATGTGGATGAGGAGGCGTTTAGGCAGGGGCATGTCTCTGCGGAGCTCTACGGGTACCTGCTCAGCCCCTATGAGCCACATCTTATTCAAGGCAACAAGATGGCATCCCCAACCACCGAGAGCGAAATGGAAAACCAAGCCGCCATAGCCATCCATATCATTGAACAAATGAAACCTCACACCCTATACGTCATCGGACCCGGAACAACCACCCGCACCATCGCCGACCTTTTAGACCAGAAAAAAACTCTGCTGGGCGTAGATCTTTTTTTGGACAAAAAAATAGTCGCAAACGACCTAAACGAAACACAACTCTTGCAAGCCATCCAAGGCAAACCAGTCCAGATTATTGTGACACCTATCGGCGGACAAGGTTTCATCTTCGGAAGGGGCAACCAGCAGATAAGCGCCAGAGTTATTCGTCAAGCGGGTTTAGACAACATCGTAGTAGTTGCCTCCAAGGGCAAGCTGGAGAGACTGGAACGTTTACGGGTGGACACAGGCGACAGCAGCCTTGACGCTGCGTTTAGAGCCCGCAAAATCTCAGTTATCTGTGACTACAAGGTCAGAAAGGAAATTGGAATCGAGTAGACTATCGCTCCGTTTGAGAGAGTGTAACAGTTAAATTTCACCGTTCCCACTATATTGCTAATTTAACTGTTGTTGAGTTTTCTTTGGGGATGAATATGAGTACTGAAGAAGGGGTTTCACGGATAAAAATTAGGTTTCTAATTGAAGGTTTAGGGGAAGCAGAAGGCGAGTTAGTCAGGTTTTTGGCACCAAGAACAGTAGACACCATCGTTCGTAAACTGCCCGTTGAGGGAAGAGCTGCTTTGTGGAAAGAAGAGGTCTACTTTGAAATCCCTGTAAAGTTAGGCGAAGAAAAAGCCAAGCCCACCGTGGAGCAGGGCACGATCGCTTTTTGGCCTATGGGCAGCGCCTTGTGCATTTTCTATGGCAAATCTCAACCCTACAGCCCTGTTAGCATAATGGGGAAAATAACAAGCAACTTGGAGATTTTTAAGCAGGTAAAAAGCGGTTCAACAATAAAAGTCCAATTAGCCAACGCTTAGAAAGCTGTAGCACTACCTTTCCACATTTCCAGCAATCGCTCGCAGTCAGCTTTTACAGCAGGGTCTTTGGTTTTTTCCATAAGTACCTGCAAAAACTCCATTCGCTTGGCTACAGTACGCGCCTCAGAGCTGCCGCCGTAGTAGAGTTCCCCGTCTAGGTACTCTTTCATGTGGTAGGCTTTTTGCACTAACAGGCTTGCGGCATCCACTGTGTCTTTTAAGGCGAATATGCTTACCCAGATGGCGACTTCGGCTTCGCGGAGCTGAGTGATGCCATCGATTTCCATAATTGAGCGGATGTAGGTTTGCAAAAAGTCGCAGTATCCTGCAGTTTCAATTAGTTCAAGTGCTTGACCTATTTTTTGGATAAATTCAGGGGAACCTTCAACCTTCAATTTGTGTTTGTAGCCTTGGTCAACTAGTTCTTTGGCAAGTTTAAATTCTTCAGTGGTGTACACGCGTTCAGGAAAACTCGTATCAAACAAACTCCGGTAACGTAAATATTAAAATAAAGTTGGATGAAGCAACCTATTCTGCTGGCTTGTAGATTTTGATGTTGTGGCTGCCTGAGACAAGTTGTATTGCGCCGTTTGCTTCTAGTTGTTCAAGGAAGTCTTTGGCTGCGCTTATACGGATGCCGTAGCGTGTTGCAACTTGGTAGGGAGTTAGAACATTCATCTTTTTGACTTCAGCAACGATTCTGCTGTCTTTTACGTCTGGAGGCATGATGCTGACGGTTGTTTTCTTCTGTGGAGACGCGGATTTCTCTTTCTTTTTTGCGTCTTTTGCCGCTTTGTCTTCGTCAGTTTTAACCTGCTGCTTTTCCATCTGCTTTATACCGAGCTTCTTTTTTCCACCCATATTTTTCACCTTTTCAAACTTTAATTCTCAACATCTAAATGGGCTGAGTTATTTCAACCTTATGTTTAGCTTTCCACTCTTTGATTGGGACGCCAAGTTTCTTTTCTACTTCGGCGCGGTGGATGCTGTTCATAGTACAGAATGGTATAATTCTTCCGTCGGGCACAGCGTAGTGGATGACACAGCGTTGGACACGTTCCAAATCGAAGTTGTAGGGGTCCATAAAGTGCATTGAAGAAACCATAAGTGCGCTTCTGGCAAAGTCGCCTAGCGAGCTGTAGTCGCCTTCCATGAGAACTTTTAGCACGTATTTGCGTAGGAAACTGAATTTGATATGGCGTGCGCTACCAGCAAGGCGGAGTTTGGCTTTGTTTTTGCTGCCTTTGGCAGCGTCTTCGTAGACGCCTTTAAGGGTGCCTACGAATTTTTCGATGTTGCCGTAGCGTGTGATGGGGGTGATTTTTCCATTTTCGATAAACAGGAAAGTTGCCATACCGCAGTGTGGGTGCGCGGTGAATTCGACGTAGCGTTTGTTTTTTAATTCGCCGACTGCTTTGGAGACGGGCACAACGACGGGAACGGGGTAGAAGTCGCTGATTTTGATGTCGCCGCTGGTTTGCTCTTCCACCAGCCGCATGAAGTCGGGGATTGTGATGCGCATTTTTTCGCGTTCTTGCTGGGGCAGTCTGCCGCAAAGCGAGACAGGTTGGACGTTGACGCATCGGATTACGTCGAAGTTTTTGGCGGCGAACTTTATGATGTCGCCAAGTTGCATATCGTTGACGCCTTTAACCAAGGTGACAACCAAAACGACACTGTCGTAGCCTGCCTTGCGCAAGTTCTCAAGTGCTTTCATTTTGATGTCAAGAAGGTCTAAGCCGCGGATGAATTTGTAAACTTCAGGTGTTAATCCGTCGAACTGGAGATAAATTGTGCTAACGCCAGCTTCTTTGAGTTTTTTGGCGTATTCGGGGTCTGCTGCGAGCCGCACCCCGTTCGTGTTGACTTCGACGTGTTTGAAGCCTATTTCTTTGGCTTTCCGAACAAAATCGAAAAGTTCATTGCGGATAGTGGGTTCGCCACCGCTAAACTGTAGTGCTGTTGCGGGAACTGGCTTGTTGTTGTGGAGGTTTTCCAGCATGGCTGTGACTTGTTCGGCGGTTGGCTCGTAAACGTAGCCTGCTGCCGAAGCGTTGGCAAAGCACACTGGGCATTTGAGGTTGCAGCGGTTGGTGATGTCGATGATTGCTAGGGCGGTGTGGGATTTGTGTTCGGGGCAAATGCCGCAGTCGTTTGGGCAACCCAGTTTTTTCTCGGTTCGGGGGTTTTGCATTCCGTCGCCGTCGTAGCGGAAGTTTTCGGCACGCATATATTGGTCGTAGTCTGACCAGTAGAGTTCTTGGAACTGCCCATGTTCGGGGCAGGTCTTTTTGATGAAAACTTTTCCCTCGTCTTCGTAGATGGTTGCGTCGAGGGGTTTGAGGCATTCTGGACAGATGCTTCTTGTTGATTTGATGTCTTTCAACTTTTTTGCCTTCTTTAACGTAGGTGGGTTTTCGAAGGGCTTAAGAATGGAAGTTGCCATAATAAGTTTTCCAAACGTTTCCTAAGGTGATTTGAGGGGAAAGCATGTCGGTAAGCGAAGATACCCGCAGTGCCCTACGCGAAATGGGGCTTAGTGCCTACGAAATGGACACCTATATTGTGTTGCTGGAAAATGGGCAATTAACTGCGATGCAAATTAGCGAGTTAGCCAGCGTGCCCTACAGCAAAATGTACGAAGTTTTAAACAGCCTAAAAGACAAAGGCTGGATAAAAAGCAGCGTTAGCCGGCCATTCAAATACTATCCTGTGCCCCCCATCGAAGCCACACGCTTCACCAAACTGCGTTTAGAAGACAAATTCATCTGCTGGGAAGACACAGTAGCAGAAAATCTCCAGCCGCTCTACGAAAAACGCGAACTAGTTGAGCGCCCCGACATGCTGATTTTACGTGGTCAACAAGCGGTGCTGTCAAAGCTGGAGGAAGTGCTAAAAAAAGCCTCTGTGGAAATTGTGATTGCAGCACCCGAGTTTGCTAAACCCATGATTGCGCTGGCTGAACCGCTCATTAGTAGCGGACTAAAAAAAACTGTAATCATCAAGTTGATGGCGGCAGGCAAAAAAGAAGAGTGGCTAAGCCTAAAAAAATTCACTGCAGTACGGGAGCTTCGTATCCGCGACTCCATGTTTGGCGGCGGCATAATCGCAGACGGCAAAGAGGCGCTGCTGTTTTTGGGCGAAGACAAACCCAGCCTAGTGATTTGGAGCAACCATGTGGGACTGGTGGGGTTTGCCCGCGAGTACTTCCAGTTTCTGTGGGATTCCTCTACAAAAGTCTAACTCGCCTGCCCCTTTTTGTGTGGGTATGTATAACTTTTTAAAGTTGAACCCGAAAAGAGAGGTTATGCAGAATCCAAAGAAAGGCACAGGAATCGTCACAGGCAAAGATGTGAAAATCGGCAAGGATGTTTCCATCTGGAACTACGTCGTCATCGGCGATGGCACCAAAGTCGGCGACGGAACCCTGATTGGCAGTTTCTGTGACATAGGCAAAAATGTGGAGATAGGCAAAAACTGCAACATCCAAGCCCACGTTACCATCTCCAACGGCTGCATCCTCGGCAACAACGTGTTCATCGCCCCGAACACCAGCCTGCTAAACGACAAATACCCCAAAAGCACTCTACTAACGCCCCCAAAAATCAAGGATGCCGCACAAATCGGCGGGGGAGTCACAATTTTGCCCAACGTAACCGTGGGAGAAAAAGCTGTGGTCGGTGGGGGAAGCGTAGTCACCAAAGATGTTCCTGCTCGAAAAGTAGTTGCTGGTTCACCTGCGAAGGTTGTTATGGGTTTAGAGGAGTACGAAGCTAAGCGTGACGCTTTCATCAAGGCGCAAAGTAAGGTGCAAAAATGAAAGTCTGGTATGATGCCTGCACAGGCAAACACGTACGATACGCAGCGGCTATTGGCAAGCGCTTACGAGAGGCGGGACACGACTTTGTTTTTACAACCCGTGAGCATCCTGACACTACACCGTTGGCAAAAATCCTATGCGAAAACCCCATCGTGGTAGGCAAATATAATCCCGCCACCTTAACCGCGCGGTTGGAAGAGAGCGCAGAACGCATCTTAGGGTTTGTCAAGCTCTTCAAAGACAACCCACCCGACGTTGCCATTGCGCATCAATCCGTGGAGCTTTGCCGAACAGCGTTTGGGTTAGGCATTCCTATCATTTTGACGGCTGACACGCCCCACGCTTATGCAGTTAACCGCCTAACCATCCCCTTTGCGCGCACTGTTGTGATCTCCGAGGCGCTGCCCAAGAGTTTCACTAAAGCCTACTGCGCCCAAAACGTCGTCCAATTCAGGGGCGTTGACGAAGTAGCGTGGATTCAGGACTATAAACCAATTAAGATTCCGAACTTAGAAAAGCCCACCATTGTGCTGAGGCAAATCGAAAACAAAGCCGCATACGCTAAAGGCAAAAAAGACGTCGCCAAAATCATAGCTGAGAAACTGGAGAAAATTGGAAATGTCCACTACATCCAGAGATACAATGGAAATTCAAGGGAGTTCGGCGAAAAACAGGGGTTCGTGGATTCGGCAAACCTTGTTGCAAACGCCGATTTGGTTGTCAGCTACGGTGGAACTATAGCGCGTGAAGCCGCCTTGCAGGGCGTCCCTAGTATTGCTATCTCGGACATGGCGAAAACCTACGTCAACAGGTATCTTGCTGAGAAGGGTTTTCCGCTGTTTATCACAACCGAGCAGAGCATCATGAGTTACGCCAACAAATATCTAGGCAAACGCTTTGACGTAAAAGACAAACTTGCCCAACTTGAAAACCCCCTCAACATCATCGAAAAAATCATCAACAACCTAAAACCAAAGCATTAAGCGCGGGCAACTTCGATTTTGTCACCTGCCTCTGCATGGAACAACTTGGCGGCGCTGCCTTGGTTTAGCGCTATTTCCAGAAAGCCATGGCTCCCGACGAGTGCGAGGGGGTCTTTGGGTTTGGCTTGGGCATAGGTGTTGGCAAAGGCGAGTTTTAGGGTTTGGTTTTGGAGTTTTATGGTCACCGTTTTTGTTTGTCTTATATCGTTTTGAGAGATGTTGGTGATTATGTTGCCAAAGCCATCCACATGCAACACTTCGCCCAATAAAACGCCGTTTCTCTGCGTAACTATCGAAAAATCTGGCGTGACAGGGTCAGTTATTTCGGGACCAAACGCCGAGGGCTTCACGCCCAAATCCAGATGCGCTGCCGCAGGAGCAAAAACATCCCGCCCATGGAAGGTGTTTGAGATGTTGGGCAGCACGAATTTGGCGTTGGCAAGCTGGTAGATGTGCTGGATTCCTTGGGGTTTTGCCGCTAAAAACAAAACGCCATTATCAGGTCCAACAAAAAACGCGCAGTTGGTCTGCACTATAACGCCGCGGCGCTCAGTGCCCACTCCTGGATCAACAACCACTACATGGACGGCGCCAACCGAGAAGTAGGGAGCTGCAGAAGCCAGCATAAAAGCGCCCATGCGGATATCGAATTTATTCACGCCATGAGTCACATCAACTAGGGTGGCTTTTGGGTTTATTGAGAGAATCACGCCTTTCATTTCGGCAACGTAAGGGTCTAAGAGACCAAAGTCGCTGGTTAGTGTAATCATGGCTTACCCGCCGTGCACCACTGGAACAAAAATCACTTCGTCGCCATCGCAGAGCTTGGTTTCGTAGCCGTCTAAAATGCTGATTTCTCTACCGTTAACAAGGATAAGCGAGTTGGAGCGGGAATCGTTGAGTTGCTGATCACCGAAGGTGTGTCGCAGGTTGGGGTTTTCTTGGCTTATATGCTCAATTAGTGCCTTAACGGATATGTCTTGTTGGTATTGGACGACAAAGCGACTTTTTCCAGACAGATGCCGCAATGCCCCGATAAACTTGACGGTGACAGCCATTTTTCACTCACAAGTAAAGTTACAGGACGATAATTAAAGATATATCGTTCACGTTTGTGCCAGTTTGCCCTGAAAAAATCAAATCACCGAGTTTATTAAAGAACCGGTAGGCATCGTTGTTTGCCAAAAACTCCTCTGGCTTTAATCCCATTGCTTCCGCTTTTTGCCGCGTGTGTTGGTCAACGATTGCACCTGCAGCATCGGTTGGTCCATCAATCCCATCTGTACCCATGGAAGCCACCACGATCGAGTTTTTACTGCCTCTGAGCCTTAAGGACGCCGCCAACACGATTTCTTGGTTTCTGCCACCCAATCCGTTTCCCGTGACGATAACAGTGGTTTCTCCGCCTGCAATTATGGCGCATGGCTTTGCCA
>JBJKPJ010000014.1:0-2366 GCA_046706605.1 Bathyarchaeia archaeon
AATTAAGCAAATATCCTAAACGTCTGTTTTTACAATTATAAATACTTGCAACTATAATGCTGTAGAGGGCAAAAAACTGTAGGTTCCATGCATCCTGAAAAATTTTTCCTTTAATTATACCCTGGTTAACGCTTGTTCCAAGCAAAAAAGCATCGTAAGCCGCTTGAATATGAAGCAAACCCCAAACAACATATAGACCTGCAGCTATCTTGGCAAATACCATAGTCAATAGTCGTCTCATTTTAGTATTAAAATTTTTGGCGCGGGCGAATAAAAATTGTTCCGAATCCTTTTAGAGTTCAATTCCACCGGTTCCAACATTAGTTTAAAAGTTCTGAAAAGTTCAGGTGTTCAAAAGTGCTTTTAGTGGCGTGTCTTCCAAAAATAGAAGATAAGCACAATATAAGTAACTCAGTATCTCAGAAGGGACCGTATTCCTTCCCGAAGAGCTCTCCGAATCTCCTCTTGGGGGGTGCCTAATTTGATGTTTACTAACGTACCATGGAGTAAAAACATGATAGACTCCGAAACATCATCAGAGTTAAAGTCGAAGTTGACTGTGTGCTGCGATTTAGGAAGCTGAGAGAGCGCCATTTTCACTGCTTGCAAATATTCACGATTTAACTTTCTCAAGAGAGTTTCTACTTCCGAGTCGTTTGAAGATTCAGCCAACAAGTCGAACCAGAGATTGACTTCAGCAATAGGAGTCTGCTGGTCTAAAATCCTCTCAATAACATTTGTCAGTGCCTCCAAGGAGTCAGATTTGCTTAGTCCTTCGAGAAGAGAGTGTAGAAACCCTTGTGGAAGTGTCAAGACGATCTCGCGAAGCAGAGCTAGTTTGCTAGGAAAATAGTGATACAGGTTCCCTTTGGTTACTCCTACTTCTTTTGCGATTTCATCCATTGTTGTGTTTCTATAACCTTTTTTTGCGAATGCGGAGAGGCCTGCCTGAATTATAAGAGCTTTTGCTTGACTTTTGTAATTTGCGATTATTCGAGGCATTATCAAATCTCCGTATAAATTTGTGTGAAGCTTGATTCTTTCGACATTGCAATATTATCATTGCTCGTATATATGCCTCTCTTCACAGTCAATCATTTAAACTAAGGTTAATATAGTGAATGAAAGTTAAGTAAATAAATTGGAGAACCAAAGTATGATGGAAAAACCTTCAGATGAGCGTAACCTTAAACGCTATCAACCGAAAAGTAAAATCCTTCGAATTTTATCGATTCCAATTCTCATTTTCTTAGTGATAGAGATTGCATCAGGATCGTTGCTAGCGGATCAAAGGGTTGCAGGCATTCCCTATGACTTTGGATTTTTGGCCTTACATGCCCTAGCAAAGATATTATTGCTTTCAGTTACGGTATTAGTGGTAATTATTTCATTTCGCCGCCAAAGTTTACGCAACCGAGCGGCAGCGGTGTTAGCTTTTGGCTCTACCTTGGGCGCAACCATCGCAGGGTTAGTATATCAATATGCAGGCAAGAGCCCTGTTGCGGATGGTGTGATGGGAAGTTTATCGGGTTTAGTGCTGCTTGCAGCTATACTTTTACTTATCTGGGGATCTGCGGCTAAGGTAAAACATCCGTAGGCACGGGCTAATATTTTCACTTTGTTTTGTCCTTCGATTTGGAATTCCGCAAGTCTCAGCCAGGTTTTGTTGTGTGTGTCCACCAAGCACACCGAGGACGAATTAACGCAAAGGCAGACTTATTGTGAATTTTGTTCCTTTGCCCTCTTCACTCTCAAAGCTAATGGTTCCGTCTAGAGCCTCAACAAAACGTTTCACAACAGCTAGACCTAAGCCTTGACCTTTCGATTTAGTAGTCACCATAGGAGTAAACAATTTAGCTTTAACTTGTTCAGCAATCCCAACTCCAGTATCAGAAACAGTAACGAAAACACTGTTACCTTTGCCAAAACAACTAACTTCTAACTTGCCGCCATTTGGCATAGCCTGAATTGCGTTGTTCACTAAATTAGTAATTGAGCGTCTGAGGTAAGTCTGGTCAGATTTTATTGCCAGTCTAGTTTCTGCAATGAACGATTGATGGATGTTATCTGGTACATTGATTGTTGCAATCGTTTCTCTGATTAGTTTGGGTAAGTTAAAAATTGAATATTCAGGGTTTAACGGTCGCGCATAATCTTGAAGGTCAGCTATTATCTTGTTAATGTACGAAAGGTTTGCTATTATGCCATCTGTGCTTTCTCTAATTTCATTTTTCTGCTTACTTTCTGCCAAATCTGCCAAGTTTTCATTAATAAGATAAATGTCTCCAGTTATAGCTTGTAGCTACAAGCTATAACTGGAGACATTTATCTTATTAATGAAAACTTGGCAGATTTGGCAGAAAGTA
>JBJKPJ010000015.1:0-2955 GCA_046706605.1 Bathyarchaeia archaeon
TGTCTTTAGTTGGGTTAGCAAGGAGACGTTTACTCATTTCCTCCGCCTTTGCCTTTGCCTCCTTAGCTGAGGCTGCGTCCAAGTTTACGGTGTAGACTTTGCTAACGTCCACGGCTTCCACTTTGTAACCAAGTTCCATTAGTAATCGTGCTGTGGTTTCGCCTTCCGGGTTGCTGTGCCCGGGTTTGAGGCTGACTTCAATTTTAGCAGCATAGTTCATAAACCCATAAATTAAGCCTTGGGGATTTAAACGCTTTCGTCAAGAAAAATGCAATAACCAACGTTAAAAGCACCATACGGTTTTCAATTTTTCTATTATTAGAAGAAGGGCGGCAACGCCTTTAGTCATAATCTTCCCGCAGATTTTTTTTGGCAACAGCTTTTTTGTCGTCAGCATTTGGTAAACGTTGTAGGTTGGTTGAGGCAAAATCCACAAACTGCCGCAGGCATTTCTCAAACAAGAGAAAATCAGTTTACATTAAAACCAAATGTTTGTTCTGATGCCTAATCTCCACAACGCGCTCTTTTCCTGTAACTTTGCCGATTACTTCGGGCTTAAACCCACCTTTCCTAAGCGAATCCAACGACCTCTCAGTATCGACTTTATCCACAATTACGCCAAGTCCCCAGCCCATGTTAAATGTCGTGAACATTTCTTGGTCAGTTATGGTGTAACCAAGGTCGGCTGCGGCGCTTTGGATTAAGCCAAAAATTGGTTGCGGCTGGAAATTGTCAAACTCAAACCCGATGCCCTGCGAGTAGTTGGTTAGGTTATTGAATTTGGTGTAGGCATCGCCTGTTATATGGACTGCCGCTTTCACTTTAACTTCCCGGGCCAACTGCAAAAGCGGTTTAACGTAGATTTTGGTGGGTTCCAAAACTTCCAGTGCCACTTCCCGCTCCAAACCGTCGGGGATGTCGTTGGGTTGGTATTTTCCGCCCCACTGTTTGAAGAGGATTTTGCGGACAAGCGTGATGCCGTTGCTGTGGACGCCATTACTGGGTAACCCGATGATTGGGTCGCTGGGGTTGATGCCCTCGCCAGTTATGATGTTTTCTCGTTCTACTTTGCCTACTGATGCGACAACCATGTCAAAGCCGCTTTTGGGCGTTAATCCTTTGATGATTTCTGCTACGTCGCCTGTTTCGCCGTTCACGATTGGGCATCCAGATTGGTTTGCTCCCTCTATGATACCCTTTAGCCATGCGTTTACAAGTTGGGGTTGGCTGGCGACTGCGTGTATGTTGTCGGCTATTGCCAGCGGCTTGGCTCCGCTACGGATAACATCGTTAACCACCATAGCCACAGCATCTACACCAATAGTGTCGTATTTGCCTGCAAGCTCGGCAACCAGCACCTTGGTCCCGACGCCCTCAATTTCTAAATCAAGAAAAGTGTCCATACCGATGGGGAAGAGGTTGCTGTATGGCAGGTGCATGATGCCGCCAAAACCGATATGGCGGTAGGTCTCTTTGAGGGTTGACAGCGCTTTTTTGGATTCGTGACGTTGCGCTCGGTTTACGCCTGCGTCGGTATAGGTGTAGGTTTTGGGCATACCTTTTCCTCTTCACGCTTAATTTGGGTTTGCTGTCTGATAACGATTTTGTTCAGAACCCCACGATTTAAGTGACTACGCCGTTGAGTTATGGGAAAGTTTTTTTGTCATGCAGGGTTGATTAGGCGTGATTACTGTGCAAGTGCCCAAATACCATATCTACATTGAATATGCTGAAGCTGACAAATCAGGCATCCGCTTCAACCTTACAAAAGAGGCGCTTGTACGCACCTTTACTGACCCCTTTAACGCGGGGAAATCTTTCTGGTTTATGGGCAGGCTGCTTAACCCCATCAAAGTCACTAAAGCCGTCATCTTCTGGAGCTATGAGCCAGCCGACAAACTAAAACTTCCCAACCACGAAAACCTCGTCGCCACCGAAAACAAAACCTACCTCATCGAGTGTGTCCAAAAAAGCAAAGTCAAAGGCGCCTACATCTGCACCGACAAATTCTTCTCCACTACCCAAAAAACCAGTGAGGCAACTCAGTCGACTGCGGGTTCCATGGCGGTGCGTCGAAGGGTATTTGTTGTTTCAGGCGCAGACGACGATATGAAGCAGGATGTGACGGCGGCGCTGACAAAGCTTTTGTTGGTTCCTGTCGTGTTGTGTGAGGAGCCTGCTCAGGGCAGAAAAATCGTGGAGCGCTTTGGCGATTATGGTGATGTTGGGTTTGCGGTGGTTTTGCTGTCGTCTGACGATTTTGTTTACAGCAAAGATGATGCAGCTACAAAACGCAAACCTAAACCTCGACAGGAAGTTGTTTTTGAACTGGGATTTTTGCTGGGCAAGCTGGGGAGTGGCAGGGTTCTTGGCTTTTTTAGGGAAGCTGAGGGTTTTGTGCCATTGGAGTTTGACGGAGTAAAGCTTGTGGCTTTTGATGACCGAGACAGCTGGAAACTGGCGCTCATCCGAGAATTAACACGCTGCGGCTTTGCCGTGGATGGCGACCGAATCCTAAAGTAGCACCTACTTTCTCATCGACGTTTCTTCAGCAAAGTTTCTATAGCTACATGTAATCCTATGCAATAGCAACCTTGGCGGTTGTAGTCTAGCTCGGTAGGACATCAGCTTCCCAAGCTGAGTACCCGGGTTCAAATCCCGGCAACCGCACTTCATACCATTTGGGCTTTTGTGCGCTATTTTTGAAGGGGGTATGACTTGATGTTTTCAAGTAAAATTTATATCTGATGGTTGGACCATCCAACCAGACAGTTAGGGAAAGGGAAGAGCCATAAAAATCGCCAACCCGTTAGCGCTTGCAATTTTGTGTTTAGTGGTTTTAGCTGTTTTGCCTGTGATGTCTGTTGGGCAAGTAAATTTTGATTGGTCTCCCACTTTTCATCGTGATTTAGCCCACACGGGTTTTTGTGCTTCAACTGGACCGCAAACTAACCA
>JBJKPJ010000016.1:0-1478 GCA_046706605.1 Bathyarchaeia archaeon
GATTTGACGATGAAGCTGAACTTGCAGTTGAAGAGTTCATGTCATGGTCTATTACCATGCCAAGCATACCTGCAGCTACTACAGCAACGATGAAAGCACCCCAAACAACTCCTGACAAATCACTTTCTTTACCCACAGATGATCTAGAGATTACTGCATTATTTGCAGTAAAAAGATTACGTTTTTATCAAGATTTGTTGCTAACTTAAAAGGAAAGGTTCAGACCTAAAACAGATTTATCTATGGTGTTTTTGTTTGGTTCTATTTTGAGATGTTAGATGGGTTTGCTGGGGCTCCGGACCAAATATAGGAGAAAGAGCGGAAAATGCAAAACGCTCCTCACGAAACTGTGGCTACCAGCATCGTGAAACAAACCAGAGCCCACTCAGCCCACATTTTTCCAATGCATCAAAAAAAGAAAAAGGGAGATAGTTTTTGGTTGCAGCT
Organism: Bathyarchaeia archaeon; assembly: GCA_046706605.1. Lineage (GTDB taxonomy): Archaea > Thermoproteota > Bathyarchaeia > Bathyarchaeales > Bathycorpusculaceae > Bathycorpusculum. The sequence goes on from JBJKPJ010000016.1 coordinate 448, forward strand.
CTATTTTTTCCGTAGTATAAGCGCTCCGACGATAGCAATAGCAATGATGATAGCTACTACGCCGCCAGCAACATACATGAGTACATCGTTTGCGGTAACAGAGTTAGACTGAGTCGCTACAGTAGGTGCAGGGGTCGCTGTTTCACTTGCGTGGAAGGCCGTCGATGCCGAGGCGGGATAATATGATTGCGTGCCTGCAAAGCTCGCGATAACTGTGTAGTCGCCTGGGATATCTGGTGTCCAGGTTAAGCTATAGGTGCCGTATGCGGTGCTTGTGGTGGTTCCGATTTCGCGGTAGTTACCGTTAGAGTCAATAACGTTAAGGGTTATTGGAACACCGGTTGCGTTGTTGGGGCATGGTTGCTGCATGTAAACATACTCCATCCAGGCTGTTTGGCTCTCGTCAGAAACGCAGGGTACGCCATTGGGGAAGTTTGCTGCAACTGCTTGTTGCTGTGTACCTGCAGAGATGTCGGTTACTGTGCCAGTTATCGTTATTGGTGTGTCAGTTGTTACACCGACGCTAGGTGCGTTAACGGTTAGTTTTGTTGGTCCCATGCCATATGAGTAAATTTGGTTGTCATATGCGTTTAGAACTATTCCAACGCCATCCGAAATTGCCATGGTGTTTGTAACGTCAAAAGCCAATATGCTCCATACTGGTTCGCCATTGGTTATGTTTACTGCTAGTTGGCTTGCTCCGCGGAATAATGGAGGACTATACTCATGACCCTCACCAAGAAATAGCATTCCGTCAGCGATTGTTCCTTTGGGAAATGTCCAGATTGGCCAAACACCATAAGGCGTGTTAGACCCGGGGTCACCCGAGATTGCAGTAGTGTTGGTTTGCCAATTGATAGCTCCAGTCTGAAGGTTGATAGCCCAGATGTCTCCGCCAAAGCCCCAGATGTACATGACGCCGTTGGCAATGTCATTTTGGAAACCACCTATGCTGTCATATGGGTTAGCGTCTGACAATGTGTCTGACCATAGGTTTTCGCCTGTATTCACAATATACCCCATCAATGTCG
>JBJKPJ010000017.1:0-4180 GCA_046706605.1 Bathyarchaeia archaeon
GGTGACTAAGTCGTCGATTAGGATTTCTTGTATGCTGTGTGGTAGGGTGCTGATTTCTTGGCAAAGAGCCTGAGACATTTTTGTTTTAAGATTTTTTCGGTTTTGAGTTTGTTTCATATCCTATCACTTAGGAATTAAGTGTAGATGTGATCAACAGTATATAATTCCTTTATGAATTTAAAATCTATATTAGCGTACTTTTGGCTGTCCGCGCGCCGTTTTAGAGCTGGTGCGGGTGGATTTTGTTTGGGATTTGGGTGTGATGTGGGCACTACTTATTATAGTGTCGGCTCCTTTGCAGTAAATAGAGTTTCTTTATGTTTGCGATTGGTCACTTTGCCTTAGGATACTTATTTGGGAAAGGCACTGCAAAGCTAGCTCATGTAAAAATAAATCTGCCTCTCATACTTGCCGCTTCAGTGCTGCCTGACGTTGACTTGCTGCTTCGTTTTCTTATGCATCGGGGACCTACGCATTCGTTTTTGACCATAACGGTTCTGATGATTCCGTTTTTTGTGGTCTACCGCAAACAAGCCCTCCCCTACTATGCCGCTCTGCTCACCCACATATTAATAGGTGACTTTGTCACAGGTGGAGTTGAGCTTTTCTGGCCCCTATCACATAACATGTACGGCGTCCTAAACTATGCCGTCACTAGCCTACCCATCGCAATAACTGAGCTAGTGCTCTTTTTAGTAGCAGTACCGCTTATGTACAAATCAGGCGATTTGCAGAGTCTTTTTAAATCAAACAGCAGAAATTGGGCGCTAATCATACCTCTAGGAGCGACTTTGGGTCCTTTGCTTGCGCTTGGGCGAGGTACAGAAGCAGCCATACCCACCCTTCTGATAGTCCCAAGCCTCTTTTATGTAGGTGTCTTTTCCTACTCACTAGCTATCTGGCTAAAAGGGGGCAATAAACCACCCGACCAAAAATCTGAAAGCCTACCCCCGCGAGGAATCCGCCTGCGTCCGTTAAGCAACTGGCACCGCGCAAGGTGGATACCTGTGTGTTGCGCAGGCAAGATTTCTCAGTTGCAAAACCAAGCGTGCGGTCAACATGAAAAAGAAAATAAAAGCAACAATATAATCGAAATTAAAGCCAAGTAGAAATTCAGGAAAGTTTCTGTGAAATCTTTGGTTGAAAGGGGGTTCATGTGAAAATTCGTTGATGAACCGACTAGTCATTTGATTGGGGACATTAGCTATTGTTTTTGTGGGGGGAAAAGTTTGGGTGGGTAGGTTTAGCCTTGGACTAAACACTGATAAGGGAAAATGAGGGGAGTTCCTTATTTTGTGTTAGTTGCCAAACCTATCAACCATTTTGAGCAAACGATGATTCCAGTCTACTTTTCCATTTAGGAGAAATCGGATATAACTTGTTGTTGGTTACAAGGCGAAACAACAAACCTTTGTCCTGTTGGGTGCGTTTGCGTGCATTTCAAATTTGAGGATTTATGGGAAAACGTGTTTATTGCTCTGTTCATTGATGGCAACTATGGTTGGAAGATAACCAAATATTTTCGGTCTTTATCCTCAGTTATGGTTAAGCCATTTTGTTTTGCGAATGCTTCTATCTGGCGCTTATTGTAGTCGCATTTTATTTGGATCTGGAAAAAGTCAGGCTTCACCTTAACTATTGAAACATAAGAAGGCTCCACTAAATCATTATCCACTAACTTTTTTAGCATTGCCATTGCTTCAAGTCTATTCAAGCGAGAACTTCCTATACACGTTTAGTAAGAGTCAATATATAACACTTTGGTACGTCCAAGTGGACACCCAAAAGTTATGAAACACAAGAATTATTCTTAGATTTATCAACCGTTTTTTCAAAACTTTACTGCAACCGTCAACTTTACCGAACCAAGAAAAATGGGGTAAATTACCTCCGTGTGGGGGTGTTTTGATTAAATAAAAAGTGTGACTAAGCATGAGATTTCTTATTCATGCATTGGCATCTGTGGTGTTACAAACAGCCTAAGTTGGTGTATATGAAAAATCAGTGTTGGGGCTTGTAAATGAAAAAGTCATAGCGCCCGTTGCGTCAAAAGAGACCGTGGCTAACAGCACAAATGAGAACGGTATATTGTTTGGACCTGTTGCTGTAATTGTGGCTCTGAAAGAAATTTGTGAGTTTTCCAAAGGATCACCTACAGTGGAGATGTAGCCGTTGCCTGAAAATGCTGCTATGCCGGTGTAAATTATTGGTGTTGTGTCATCGGAAGTATAAGTGAATGTTCCTTGACCAGCGACTGTAAATCTGATTTGCCCCGGTTGAGCAAGGGCATTTAGTATAGCATAACCATGATTTACTGTTACATCAATGCTTCCATCGGGAATGGTTGCTCCTGAATTTGTTGTGAAGCTATTAATGGGCACATCACCAGTGGAAAAACCATCTAAAGGATATTTATACGCGTTTGCAGCAAGAACTACGTATGCGCTTCCTAGCAATGCAGTGATACTCAGGATTGCAATCAAGAACTTAGTTAAAGCTTTAAGCTTCAATTCTTTTCACCTCCAATTAAAATTAAAAAATGTATCTCCAAGCAAAACGGCATCCATCAGTAATAATCATTTGTTGTTGCAGAAAGGCTAAACAACAGCTTCTTAAGTCATCAGCACTTGCCCTATCAATTTCTCTGCGTTGAACCGATCAATAGTACTATTCGATTTAAAAACTAAGCCGTTTTCTTCTAAAGCTAGAACTTGCGGGCATAAATTGCCTGATTTGCCTATTGTGTGGATATACCTGCGATTGATACGTCCATGTTAAAAGCGGTAACCGAGGTGTTTGAGGCTATATTTATGCTGATAGTTGCTGGCAGCACTTGATGTGGTCTTAAAGTGGCGCCCTCACAGTTCCAGGTAACCGCAATTGAGTTGTTAGCGTTTGTTGGGTTCCAGTTAAGGGTTGTCATGGAGAGTTGCAATGTGGTTGAGTACAAGTTTTTGATGTAGATTGTTTGATTTGCTGAGGTTCCTTGTGGAATTGCTCCCCAGTTCAATGTGGTTATTGGTTGTTTGCAGGCTTTATCGGAGTAGATTCCGATATTGGTTAAATTTATTATTTTACCCGACACTATTGATTGTGTTATGCTTGTGGATAGTGCTCCTGTAAAGGCTATGGTTAGGATAAATAAGCTTGCTAAGATTATGATTTTTTTGTTTAGTTTGGGGTTGCTTGTGTTATCCATGTGAGTTTCAACTTCGATAGGTATCGTTAGTATTAATACTTACCTTAAACCCACATTCAACATCGATATGTAAAACAAATAAACAAAACCAAATTTCAAGTTCAGAAGTAACCTGACTGTAAACTCTTAAAAACTTTCAGCGTACTAAACGCATGAAGGGTTACTTTGAATTTGCTGTTGCGTTTGTTGTTTTTTTAACCACGCTCTGTTTTTTGCAGAACATCGTCTACATCTTTTTTGGTCAGCGGGAACACTTCTCCACCGAGGAGTTTTGGACCGGGCCTTTAGCTTTCTTCCACAATCGCAACAATAGTACTTCACTGGTCTGTCCCTGATTCCAAAAACCTGCAAACACTAACCACCTAAAAGAAACAATTTCTTCACTTTCTAATCTCTTTAAGTCAAATATTAAGATTTTGTAATGCATGCTAAGATCCATGCCGCGCACTGCGTTGGAAGATGTCGCGCCTTGCTTTCATTCTCGGTGATCTTTAACGAGGATCTTGGGATGTGATTACATTTTTAGATCGCGCTACAAAGAATTGTTTGGGTGTTGTGAAATCTTAAAATGGTTTGTATCGTTTTTGATTGAGTGTATACAAGGAGGTATTTGATGACAACTGCGGTTTTATCTGTAAGAGTGAAAAAAAGCTTGAAGGATGAGGCTGAAAGATTAGGGATTGACTTGAAAATGGTGGTTGAACAAACTCTCGAGCAGCTTGTAGCGGAGAAAAAGGCCAAAGCCAAACAGGTAGCAAAAGAACTCGGCGTCTTGATGGCTGTCACAGCTGAGGAGTGGGTAAGAGATGTCAGAGCGACAAGGCATGACATGTAAGTACTTGATTGGTGAAATGAAAAATGAATAAATCCATATGTCAAGGCTAGATGTTGCTCTTCAATAATCGCAGAATTGAACCCGTGATTTTTTGTTTAGTTGATATAGGTTAGGAGTTTTTCAAGGTTGGGGATGATGGCGTCTGG
>JBJKPJ010000018.1:0-8848 GCA_046706605.1 Bathyarchaeia archaeon
CCCAAAACCACATCAACAGTGAGAAACAATCGCAACCAATTTGCATTGCCCATTCGTAGTAACTACATGGGGCAAGTAATTTCAGAAGGATGGGGAGTTGGCGGCATGGCGCAACATTACGGCGGTGGAATGGGACGATTTCCCCCTTGGATGTATCAGATGTACTCAATGACTGTAAATAAATATGGCTTGGATTTTCTAAATAGCGTAGTACCACACCAGGATATTCAAGATTGGCCAATGACATACGACGATTATACGCCTTATTATGAAGAATGGGAGAAAATGTGGGGTGTATGCGGAACAAACGAAGGACCTTTACTTCCCGGGTTTGAAAATTACAGTTATCCACTTCCACCTCCACCAACAACTCCAGTCGCATCTGCTTTCCAAACTGCCGCTGAAGCCTTAGGTTATCATCCTTTTCCTCTACCAACTGCTTTAGCCACTAAAGGTTACGTCAACACATACGGAGTAGCCGTTAACGAATGCATTTATGAGGGCTGGTGCGGTGGAGTCTGCAATTATGTTTGTGAAACCGGTGCAAAAGCAAACGCGGACTTTAGAAGCGTTCCAGCAGCACTAAGCACGGGAAAACTTGACTTGAGGCTAAACAGCTATGTATTCAGATTAGATACAGATAATACAGGCAAAGTCACAGCCGCGAGATACTATGACCAAAACGGCAACATAAATGTTCAGCCAGGAAAGGTTTTCTTTAATGGTTTATGGGGCTTCAATATCGTAAAGCTGATGCTAAGCTCGGGAATAGGGAACCCATATGATCCAGCTACAGTTACAGGTTCACTTGGCAGAGGCGTAGCTATGGGAGTGCCACCATCTGGTACAAGAGTTGCCACAGGGGTTTTAAATATTGGCGGCAACAGCTATCCTGCAGGTAACCTCACAGGTGGTGCATATACGATGCTGGATCTGGCAGACGACTTTTTCGATCACACTGGACTTAACTTTATCGGGGGAGCTCTTCCTGCGGTCGGCCTTTACCCAGGAGGTGGACCAAATAATTTTGGTTTGTACGCTTATGCGCCGGCTCCTAACATGATAGGAAGCGAATTTAAGGCAAGTTTAAAAGACACGTTTCTGCCAACTAAAATGCTCGTCGCTTTTGCTCCCTCCGGCCTTGAGCCTTCTGTGACTGACTGGTTCATTGACTTAGACCCAAACTATACTGACATCTATGGTGATCCCTTGCCCAGAACAACGATTGATTTTACTGCTAATAGTTATAATTGTGCAAACTACTTGGCTCCAAAATTTGCAGATATACTTACGCAGATGGGCGCAAGCAACGTAACGACTAGCCCTGCCACCACGACTATGGGTCATGTGACCGCTTGGCAGGCACACATGAGAGGCGGCGCAAGACTGGGTACTGACCCAGCGACATCAGTTTTCAACAAATGGCAACAATGCTGGACGAGCGAAAACCTTTTTGCCGCAGGAGAAATATGTAACACGACTAACGATAACACAACGTTTGGAGGGACTCATCCGGTGGGACCCACTTCTTTCGTGGCTGCTGAAGGCATAAAGAAGTACCTACAAAGCCCTGGGTCACTCGTATAACTTTGTTAAAACAATAATTCTTGTTCATTTAAGGTTCGAACCATTTTTCCTTACAACGAATTCTTCAGCATGGGTATCGTGTGCTCTGTTAGATTCTATTCTGACTTTGATTTCCATTATTTCTCCGAATTCTTTTTTGATTTTTTGTTCAACTTCAGTAGCTATTTCGTCTGCTTCCTTTACCAGCATGTTGTCGTCAACCACGATATGAAGGTCTCCAACGATGTAGGATCCAAGCTTTCTCATGCGTATGCTGTGTACCTCTTGAATTCCTTTTACACTTCGCACTAAATCCCCAATAGAGGTAACAATGTCTCCACACTGGCATGCATCAACCAGCACTAGGGATGCCTCCTTAAAAATTGAGTATCCACCAACAAAAATTGCGCCTGCAATCAGTATACTTGCAATAGAGTCAGCTTGAAAAATTCCAAAGTAATTACTCAGAGCAACGCCAATCACCACTGCCATCGAGGAGAATACATCAATTAAACCCGAAAGCCCGCCTGTTCTAAGCGCAGTGGACCTGTATTTTTTTGCTGCGTTGTCAATCTGAAGTGAAACTGGAACAACCGTTGCAGCCGCAATCGAAGCAGTGACAATGGCGGCTATGGCTCCTACTATTTCTCTTTGTTCTATCCATGAAGCATAAGACTCGTAGAGAATAAAAACGCCAAGAGCTGTTAAGACGAAAGCCGCTATCAAGCTTCCAAGCGTTTCGATTCGGTAATATCCAAAATGAAACGTGTTATCTGGAGAGCGACCCGACAAGTGTAAACCGATCCAAACAATAAGAAAAATCATCGCGGTTGAAATTGAGTGAATTCCGTCCGCTAGCAAAGCCACACTTCCCGAGAAGCCGGCTACAATAGTTTCGACAATGCCTACCGCTAAAACTATCAGAAATGCTATCTTGGCGATAGTAGCGCCTTTTTTCAAGTTTGAGGACAAGTCTGATTCAACCGTAGCATTGTTTAAAAGTTGTCATTATTTTCAACTGTTTTCTTGATTTTTAATCTTTCCCCACCCAACCCACATTCAGTTAAAATATTTATTAGTCTCCAAGGTTTCTTTCAAAAGAGAGTTAAATCAACGCCCACTTTTTGCGAGATCTTGGGTAGATCGTTAAGTATATACACAAAGGCATACCCTCTCCATTCACCCCAGCGCTCTTCCGCCGCCTTTTTGAGCGCAGCTATCGCTTCTCGAGGCTTTTTTGGTTCATTTCCAAAAAATAAAATGTTGAAAATTTTAGCACTCCAAACGTCAAGTGGAAATCCCATTTGGGGCATTACTAGTTCGGCAGAGTAGTCGCCGATTCCTCGTAGCGCCATAAGCTTTTTTCTTGTCTCTTCAACATCCATTTCTTGCAATTCCTCAAGCGTCGGAAAACCCTGATTTAGCGCTTTTGCGATGGCAACAAGGTTTGCAGCCCTGTAACCGAGCTTTGCTTTTTCTTTTAATTGCTCAACTGGAGTGTGAGCAATTCTTTCTGGGGATGGCCAGTATTGAATTATTTTATCATCAAAACATATCTTGTCACCAAAGTTTTCAGTTAACAAATTCATCATCTGGTTACTTCTTTTCATGGGCGCCATCTGGAGTGTTACCGCCAAAATCAACGCAGGAAACAACTCTGGCCAACCAACAGTGTGCATTCCATACAAATCCTCAACTACCCTGCGCAAAATGTCATCTTTGCGGCTAAGCTTGTAGAACTTAGTAAGGTCTTCTTCAGTTTTTAAGGCTCTCTTTACTATTTGAGTTAGTTCCTGTTTTCTTGAGGCCTTCATTTTGTTTTTAGCAAAAGCTATAAAGTGAATTTTTGGCTTGAGAATTGTTCCTGTTGACCAAAGTTTTAGACCAACCAATTTCCCTTTGAACCTGAATGCAGTCCAGCAAATTCCAGTCTCAAAGACTTCAAAAGGAGTAGACCACCACCAACCTGCTGGTTTATGCAAAGTCAACTCAAAACTGTAAGGCGGAATTGCCTGTAACTCTTCAGAATAAACTTCTTGTAAATCAGAAAATGCAACCATAAACATCAGCCACAAAGATACCTTTTTTTGGCAAAGCAATGTTCTTAGTTATTTTTTGTGGAATTTGGCGATTTCCTTGGACATAAGAAGTTCATCTATGCGCAGCATCATCGAGGAAACTTCGTAGGCTCTTCTGATTACTGACCGCTTAATTTTAAGTGGTTCCAAACAAACCGTTTCGCTACAGCCTTGTTCACTTACGCCAAAACCGACTTGCCCATCGGCATGGAATAGTTTAAGTTGGCTTATAACATCGACAGGGTTTAAGCCATTGTTTTCTGCCAGGCATCTTGGGATTTCCATTAACGCTCTGCTGAAGGCTTCTATTGCAAGTTGTTCTCTGCCTGAAAATTCTTTGGCGTATTGTTTTATTTCCTGTGCAATTTTTGCTTCTGTTGCTCCTGCACCTGGTAAAACCCTATTATCATCTTCAAGTAACTTTAGCACTGTTAAGCTGTTTTGGATTGCGTTTTCAAGTTCATCAACGGATTGGGTTAAATTTCCCCTTAAAAGAAAAGTGGCACCGCGGCAACCCTGTAAAGTTACAGTTTTTTCCAGTTCTATGTGGTCCGTAGAGAGTTCTTCTGATACGCCAACATCTTCCGCTGTGAGTTCCGCAATGTTTCCAACTATAGTTGCACCTGTGGCTTTGGAAACTGCTTGGGCATCTTTTTTGTCGACATTCTCTAACGCAAAAACGCCTTGGGAAACCAACAAGGATTTTTGTTGATCATCAAGAGGCTGTTCACAGAGCAGCACGTTGATTTTCAAGTCTGTGAGCTTTTTGATGTGTTGAGTTTTTAGTCTGTTTTCGGTTTGTTTGTATTTGCTGATTTGGTCAGCGCTCGTGATGTTTAGCACAATTGGCGTGGGACCTTCGCCGCGCATTTTTACTTCTAAGCGGTTAATGCCTAATTTTTGGCTTGTGATTGCTATTCGAAGGTTATTGATTCTATCTGGCATGTTGGGGTGAGCTTTTTCCTTCTTAACCACCACACCTCTGATCAAGCTTGATTCTTGGATTTGGCCTCCTTTCTTTTTTATAAACCGGATGTTTTCGCGGTCAAACCTGCCTTCAGTAAATGCAAGTGGATAAGCCTCTCTAATCATCAGACGTAAGCTGGGAGTTAGAAGATTTCTTCCGCAATCCAAGGTATCTAACACGTCGCAATCTATGCTGGTTGCATGTTTCTCCAAGATTTCCAATGCTTTCTCCATTGCAAGATGATACCCATGGATGATGGTGTTAGCATGAACACCCATAATCTTGAGTTCATCAGCCCTCTTTAGGAGCGCAGACAAAAAAACAACAAATGTTGAGGCACCATCGCCTGCCTCAGCTCTTTGCATTTTGGCTGATTCAGCAATGATGACTGCTGGGGGGTACTGGATGGCAAGTTCATCTAAGATTGCGATGGCATCCTTGGTAACTTTTGTAACTTGTTCTGGTCCTCTATTGTAGGTTACCATCTTGTATGCCCCCATAGGGCCAAGTGTGCTGCGGATTTTGTTGGCTGCAAAAATAGCTTGATGTATGTTTTCCCGCCAGACATCCTTTCCTGTGGTGCGTTTAATGTTGGGAGAGATTATATTTTCCATCGCAAACTTTCCTTTAAATTTAACCTAAAATGCTAGTGTGCAAGCCTGCGCATACTTGCTTAGTTTTCTATGTACTTAAAATTACGTGATTGTAACAACACACCCACATCTTACACTTTAAAAGTTTAACTGGCTATTTGATTGAGCGTTTACAATTTAAGCAAAAATCAGTTGAGGTGCTGTCTACTGGCGAATGGCAATATTTGCATTCTGATGGAGCCCCAAACCATTTGGCAATCAGCGGTGTTGAGCCATTTTTGTTTTTAGATTCAAAGTATTTTCCAATGAATATACTAACTTCAAAAAGCAACACGAGCGCAACAAATAAAATAAAATCTCCTATTGGAGTGGCTCCAGGCGAAATCAAAAGCGCAGCCACAAGCATCCCGATATACATCCATTTTCTTTTTCCAGTTACCATTTTTGTTTTGATTATGTTAAACTTGACTAAAAGCACGAAAAACACAGGAATTGTAAAAAGGAAACCGCTGACTAAGACCGTGAAAAAGACTATGTTGTAGAAATCCATGATTTGGATGTACGGGATTGCTCCCACCGCATAATAGAATGGAAAGAATCCTTGAATAAAAGAGGGCGCCAAGAAGAAAAAACCAAACAACGCTCCTATGATGAACAACACCGTTACCGTCGTTACATAGGGAAAAATCATTTTCTTTTCATGAGGGTAAAGCGCGGGATTAATGAATTTGATGGCCTCATAAGCAAATATAGGCATGGTGATTAATGTTGCAAACACAACTGCAGCATAGACATACAGTGTTATCGGGTCCGACATGGAACCCGCGAAAAGTTCTGTTCCAGGCGGCAGGTAAAGTTTGGCGATGTAAGTTAAGACAACAGACATTAAGGGCTTGTAATTATTGGTTAAAGCAAAAAAATCAGAGTTTGCAGGAAGAACCAGCATTATGAAAAGCGAAACCAAAAAAGTTGCAAGAACTATTTTCATGCGTTTGGCAAGTTCGCTTAGGTTTTCCAAAAAAGTGTTTAGTTGTAGCATGATTAATCCTGCATGTTGACTTTTAGGCTTTCAGCTATGCCTATAAAAAACCTGTAAAAGGAGGTGACGGTTACTCGGCTCCCAGTAACTTTACCTTCGAAGAAATCTCGTCGGATATTTGTGCTCTAGTTTTTCCTTCCGTGGATATGCCCAGTTTTTGAGCGGTATCAATCAACTGATCATCTTTTGATTTACTGGAAACTGACTGTTGTGTTTGTACTGCGTTTGCTGCGTCCGCGAAGTCTTTTTGTGCTTTTGAAAATTCACCTTTGGCGCGTCCCAAGGCTTTTGCAAACTCCGGAATTTTAGCTGGACCCCACATTATGATAACTATCGCAACAACTCCGATGATAATCCATTCCCATCCTTCAAGCATTTAAAAACCACCTTATACTCAACTCAGCTAGTAAGCGCTAATTTTTATAAATACATTTGTTGGTGTACACATACAACTACATCGCCCGCGTCAATCGGCATCAATAGACCCTGCCAGATAGTTCCTATCGTTTTTAGGATTCTAATATGTTCGTAAAGATGCTTGAGAACAGTTGCCTTAATGAGGAAGAAACGCCAAGTTATCCATAAAACACTGCTGGATGGATTAATGTTTGGCTATGGTTGATGTATCCAACAAGGCTGAGGTTTTCCGAGAAGCAACCGCCACGGGGACCATAACGCTTAAGCCCGAAACAGTTGAGGTAATCAAGGTGGGCAAAATCGCCAAGGGCGACCCGCTTTACACTGCAAAAGTTGCAGCTGTCTTGGCGGCGAAAAAAACAAGCGACATCGTTCCCCTCTGCCACCCCCTGCCCTTAACCAACGTTGAAGCCTACATAAAAGTCGCCGACAAAACCACCGTGGAAGCCACAGTCACCGTGAAAACTAAAGCGCAAACTGGCGTGGAAATGGAGGCGCTAACCGCGGTTTCAGCAGCGCTGTTAACGGTTTGGGACATGACTAAGCAGTATGAAAAAGACGCGGCGGGGCAGTACCCTTCAACAGTGATTGAAAATATTCATGTGGTTAAAAAGTTCAAGCAGGCATAGCCATGAGTGAAACAAGCAAACAGCACAAAGCTAAAGCGCCCAAAACCCTCAACTTCGGTATTTACATCTGTAGCACCTCCCGCTACAGGCAAATCGAGCAGGGCGAGGCAAACGTCAGCGACCTAGGCGGCGATACTGCAACGGAAATAGTAATGGGTGCAGGGCAAAATGTGCTGTTCAAAAAAATAATCGCTGATGATGAAACCCAAATTCAAGATGCCGTCATGTACACCACTGGCTTAGAAGCGTTGGATGTCGCGGTTTTCTCAGGCGGCACAGGAATCACCCCTACCGACATCACTATCGAGACGGTTTCGCCGTTTTTCGAGAAAACCCTGCCTGGGTTTGGCGAGTTTTTCCGCCGCATAAGCTTCGAAAAAATCGGTTCAGCTGCGGTTTTGTCCCGCGCAGTGGCTGGCGTTGTTAAGGGGAAGGCTATTTTTTGTATCCCGGGATCGCCTGATGCTGTGCGAACTGCGTTAGAAATGCTTATTTTGCCCGAGGCATCTCACATCGTTAAGCATGCACGGGAACAACGATGAGTTTAATTGACAACTGCGGCAGACCACTACTTAACCTGAGGATTTCGATAACCCAGCGATGCAACTACCGATGCGCCTATTGCCACCGTGAAGGCGAGGTTCAACGTGCCAACCGTAGCGCTGAACTCATGACTGTCGAAGAGATTGTACGCATCGCCAAAATCGCCGTCAGTCTGGGAATAGCCCGAATAAAACTAACAGGTGGGGAGCCGCTTATGCGAGTTGATTTGCCCAAAATCGTGTCCGGCATCGTTGCACTGCAAGGCTTAAGGGACCTATCGCTTACCACAAACGGTCTGCTGCTCGGTGGTGACATGGCAAAAAAGCTGCGAAGTTGTGGGCTTAAACGAGTCAACATTAGTTTACCCTCGCTAAACCCTAAAACCTACTACAAGCTTACAGGCGGAAAACTACCAGACGCGCTGGAAGGCATTAAGGCAGCTATCGAGGCGGATTTTTCTCCAGTCAAACTCAACACGGTGGTTCTCAAAGATGTAAACGTAGGTGATGTACCTGACCTGATTGAGTATGCAGGCAAAAATGGCGTAATCTTGCAACTTATCGAACTTGACCCCGTGAACGTGGGCGAAGGCTACTATCGTGAGCACCACCGTAGCTTAGATGAGCAGGAAGCTATGCTAAAAGAAAAAGCCATTCGGGTCGAGCGACGTCCCTTCATGCACAACCGCCTAATCTACCACCTGCTAAACGCAACCGTCGAAGTTGTCAAACCTATAGAGAACACCGATTTCTGCATGCACTGTACCCGCATGCGTGTCACCAGCGATGGCAAACTCAAACCCTGCCTAATGCGCAACAACAACTTAACAGACATACTCACTCCTATTCGGCAGGGGACAAGTGATGAGGAACTCAAACAGCTGTTTGTTAAAGCTAATTTGCTGCGAGAACCGTTTAACAAAAGCTAATCGAAGGCTATTTTGTTGCTGAGTATTGGGCTTTGAATTTTCTCTGTGCAGTGTTGTATTCTTCGCGTATGGAGTCGTTTTGGTTTTT
>JBJKPJ010000019.1:0-3158 GCA_046706605.1 Bathyarchaeia archaeon
GCTTAATGAGAAGGATTTGCCTTTCTGTCTCTGCCGGACCCACAGGAATTACAAAGACGCCGAGTTTTTCTGCACCCCAATGAATGGACCAAGCTCCTTGCCAAAGACCGTACGCTGACGTTATTTGGATAACATCCTTGTTCGTTATTCCATGGTAAGCAAGTCTTCTTGCAGATGCGTCAGCTATCATTTCCACGTCTCTTTTGGTGTGTGCTATCTTCAAAGGACTACCAGTTGTTCCACTTGACATGCGAATAGTTGAGACTTCAGATCGGCGAACAGCCAAAATACTGTCAAAGTTCTGCTCTAATTCTTCTCTACTTGTCAACGGAATTTTCGCGATATCGGCAAAACATTGAATGTCTGATGGCATGATCCCTGCTTTCCGGAGTTTTCCATTGTAGAATGAGCTATTGTCGTACACTTGACTTATCTTTTCCTTCAGCAAGTTCAGTTGAAATTTTTTTACGCATTCAACATTAGATTCTAGTTGCTTTCCACAAAAACTTTCAATCATTTTCATACAGTTCCTTAAAAATCGATTTTTCTCTATTGTTTGCCAACACAACGGGTTCTTTAATTTTACACGGATGCTTTTCCTTTAGAACACGCCTTCAGAGTTGAAATACACGAAAACAGCTGAACCGAACTAAAAATTGATCTAACTTAAACACTACTCTTTGATTGACTTCCTTCAAACGTCTTCTGAACTGTTCAAGATACTTGGGAATAATTAGTTTTTTCCAAAACGACCGTTTTCCCGGAATCATAAACTCTATTGAGTTGAGAATTCAGCCAAACTGAATTGTTTTGACCAATTGTAAAATAAGATTCATCAGGCATATGAACATTTGCTAGGTTGATATAATACAAATCTGCTATAATCGCTTTATCTCTCAAGGTCCAGACAAGTCCCTGATACCAAAAAACTCTTGCCGCGTAGCCGCTGATATAAATTTGCCCATCTTCTGTGCCGGCAATAGTAATATTTCGGTCGACGAATTTCTCTACAAATTTCGAAGTAGCATATGCTTCGACTGGATTTAAGTAGTCCATATGCAATGGCGTTTGTCCGTCATAACAAGCAGGCGAAAATTCCAGAGTAACTACAGGAACCGCAATGATAATTACGACTAAAACGCATGCCAACTTCATTGAAACATTCCTCAGTCTTGCTGATAGTTGTCTTAGGTTGATGATCTCATAAGCAGCGAAAGCAGCAAAAATCGCAATTCCGAAGTAAGAATATTCTAGTATTCTGAATTTTATGGCTGTTGATCCGAGAACATCCCAAGGAATAACATACCAAAGAACCAGCAATCCTATGCAAATGGCCGCCCAAGAAGATAGTGTAAAAGGATCAATTTGCTTTGCTGGCTGGTTTTTTTGTTTTCGGTGGAACAAATAGATTCCGGCTAGCGAGAGTAGTAATAGCAAACCAAGGCCAAGATAGGAGAGAGCAGATTCAATAAATGGCATAGAAATGTTTGGCGCCTGCGAAATTGGGCCAGTTTCAGCTCTAAAGGGATCAAACGCACTCATTAAACCTTTGATCAAGTTTCCTTGGTATGTGATGAAGTATGGAGCAACGAATGTTGTCCACAAAAAAAGCGATAGCAAACAGGTTAAAAAAAGAACAATTCTGCGAGATGGAAGGTTAAGCGACTTTTTCTTAATAGCAGTTGTGACAAAAGGAGCAATTGTTATGACGCCAATGAATAGTGTTAGAATATATATAGCGAATTCATTCGTTACGGCGACTGCCAGAATCGAAATAATTGCTGCGACAGTGAGCGCATTCTTGTGCTGAAACGCCGATTTCTTATCTATTAATGCTGCTGCAATTACCCATGGAATAAAGATTATTGCGAGTGATTCATGTAATGTATAACTGTTGAAACCATTAAACTGTGGGCAAAGAGCGTAAAAAAGAACAGAAAGATTGACTATCATGAAATTCTTTGTTACGAGTTTTACTAGAAAGAAGAACGAGAGTAGCGTAAGCACGTTAATAAAAACAAACGAATAATTGTAAATTGACGTCAAAGAAATGCCTGTAACCAAGCTTAGGGAGCTTGTAAACATTTCGAGACCTGGATAAAAAGACTGATCATATGCGTGAGATACTAACATAGGATCTCCGAGCAAAAAACGTCCTTGAGTCAGTCCTCTCGTGGCGATCTGCAAATCATGAATTGAGTCCTTCCCAACATTGATGTTTCCGTTCTGACTAAGCACATTTATTGAATGCAAAGTCAAGGCAAGAAAGATTATCAAAACAACTGGAAGATAGTCATGTCTAGTGAGCGAGAAATAGGCACATGCGGCAACTGAAGTCAAGTATGGCGTCCAAAACAAGAACACGTTGGGTGAAGGATCATATGTTACAGTATAAACCCTCACAATTACAGCCAAAGCTGATACTACGAAAACAAAAGCAATTAGGAGGTCCAGTGCATCACGTTTAAGCAGACCTATCCCCTACTGGACAAGTGAATTATATAAGTCGATGTGGGATTTCGCTATATTCTTCCATGAATAATTTTCAGCATCTCTAAGATTATTTATCGACAGTTTTTTGCGTTCTTCAGGATTCTGTATTAGAAATAGTATTTTGTCTGCCATGTCTTTAGGGTCTTTCATCGTTAACAGGCAGTTTTTCATGTCTTTCGCTATTTCAGGTGTTCCTCCAGCATTTGTGGCTACAATGGGAGCGCCAGCAGCCATTGATTCTAACAACGCCATTGATGCACTTTCAAATCGAGATGGAATAACCACGATAGAGCAAGACTTGTACAATGAATAACACCTGCTTAATGGAACTTGCCCAAGAAAACAAACTGATTTTTCAACGCCTATCTGGTAGGCAAGCCTTTTGTAGTAGTCGTCATTTCCCATGCCAGCTACATAAAGTCGCACATCTTTTGATATGGATTTTTTTAAAATAGCGAGCGCTTTCAAAAGTATATCTAGTCCTTTTATCGGAGTTAGTTTGCCAGCATAGACTAAGCTTATTTCTCCTTCAAGAGAGACTTTTTCTGCTTTCTGGACATCGCTGATTTGCACACCATTTCTAATCAAGGCGATTTCCTTTCGATAGAATTTTGACACAAATTCTTTCATGTACTCGGAATTCACTATCACCCTTGACCATAACG
>JBJKPJ010000020.1:0-6817 GCA_046706605.1 Bathyarchaeia archaeon
AAATTTTCCCCGTCCCTCAATTTGCAAAACGTTGCCGTACCGTTTAGTAAGTTGGCTCAGCGGCGACTCCAAACTGGAAGTAAGCAGCCCCATGCTAAAACGATCTGTCTTTTTTTCATCGATGTAAGCAGCTAAATCCTGTGCCATAACCAGCGGGTCATTTGAGGAGCCACTGCCCGAGTTCATAAGCAAAAGTGTTTTGTCAAACCGTTTCTCCAAATCCTCAGCGGCATCAAACATGTTTTTTCCTGGAAACCCAGGGTCATCTGGGGTGAGTATCACCTTGCTTTTCCCGACTGTTTTGCTACGCGCAAACAGGCTTACCGCAGCGTTAAGCGAGTAAAGAGAACGCCCTGACCCACTGCAAATTATGCAGTCAGCAGCCGTCAAATCCGCGTAGAATGGTTCCAGCATGGTTGGGGGTATGGCAAGGATGTTGTCGCGAATTCTGTTAGCAAATTCTAAGCTGCTGATTTTACTTTTCAAGTAAACGGCATCTCGACTACTACTGTTTGTTTCTTAAACACTATATTACATTATCTATAGCAAAACCCAAGGCAAGAAAAAAAGGAAAAGAGATTGTTAGTTTGGGGGAAGTTGTCTGCCGCAGTGAGAGCAGAAGGTGGAGTTGGCGTCCTGTGGAGCGCCGCAGTTGGGGCAGAAACGTGTTGCCTGTGTTGGTGGTGCTGGTGATGCGGTTGGGGGTGGAGCGTAAGCGTATTGTTGTTGGGGAACTTTGATGGAGAAGAATGCGATGGTTAAAATTATCCATGCTACGAAAACTAGCACCAACCCTATGAAAAACAGTATAGTTAGTATGGCGCCGACAAACAGAATAGTACCTGCTGTTTCAAACATGTGTTCACCTGATTGTTGCGCTAGGCTATTGAAGGATTTTCGTAGGTTTATGGCTGCTAGCAAATAGAAAACAAAAACGATAATAGCTAACAAAAGCAGGGCAAAAAAACCAAAGCCTACGCCAAAGGGACCAAAAGTGAAGACACTAAATGCACCTAACGAAAAAAGCGGAACTGCCACAGCAATTGCAATTACAGCTATTATTAGGAAGATTAATCCCGAGACCGCATGATGGTAAATGCTTTCGTCTTTGTAGTTTTCTGAGAGACCTTTCATTCCTATGAAAAGCAAGATTATGCCAATGATGCTTACAAATGGAAATATCAAAAGAAGCGAGCCGATACCCGCTAGGTTTTTGTTTGAATCTAAGCTACTCATTTTTTATCCTCGATATGCGAATTTAAAAAAGGGTAGATAAATAATTTTTGTTTCCAAAGCAGGGCTTGATTGCTAAAAGGGCAATCTTTGACCTATCAGTAAATTAGAGACGCCACTATTGAAAAAAAAGGAAGAAATATTATGAACGCCACAGAGTCGGCTTACAGCAGACTGTTATCCAAAAACAAAGATTTGATGGTACTCTCAACTGCACAGGGAATAATTCACTGGGATATGGAAACCTATATGCCGCCAAACGCGGTAGAGCAACGAAGCCAACAGCTTGCGTTGCTAAGCCGCCTCCATCATCAATTGGCAACTGATCCCGAAATCGGAACCCTCCTAAACACTATCCAAACAAGCTCAGAATATCATTCGCTGGAGCAAGTTGAGAAACGCAACATCTACCTCATAAATAAAAGTTACAATGAACAGACGGCTTTGCCTGAAAAACTTGTCTCAGACTTAGCCATGCAAGAAGCAATAACAGTAAACATGTGGAAAAAAGCAAAAGCACAAAAAAATTTCAGCCTCTACAAGGCGGAACTGCAAAAACTCTTTGAGTTGACACAGCAAGCAGCTGAAATTCTCATGAAAGTCAAAGAAACCAAGACGCCCTATGACGCGTTAATTGATAATTTTGAAACAAAGATGCCCCAAGCAAAAATCACAGAGATTTTCAGCCAGTTGCTGGCAGGTTTAAAGCCACTAATCGGCAAAATCGAAAACGCTGAACCCAAGCAGCCCAGCAAACTTCTTGATGTGCCCTTGCCAGTAGAATATCAGCGTCAAATTACTCAGCTGATAACAGGAACCCTCATGTATGATACGGCTTCGTGTGAAGCCAAGGGTAGAGTAGACGAAACAGAGCACCCGTTTACTTCAGGCTACTATAATGATGTGCGCATAACCACTCATTATTATCCTGACAACTTTACCAGCTCAATCTTTTCTGTACTTCATGAAAGCGGACATGCACTCTACGAGCAAAACCTCAACCCAAAATGGGAGTACCAACCTGTAGGCTCCACCTGCTCATACGGAATCCATGAGTCCCAATCACGCTTCTATGAAAACATCATTGGGCGCTCAAGGGAGTTTTGGATGGATTTTCTGCCTAAAATCAAACTAGTATCACCTATCCTTAGCGGTATACAGCTGGAACCTTTCATTCAGAGGATAAATAGGGTTGAGCGCTCCAAAATCCGAATTGAAGCCGACGAAGTCACCTACAGCATCCACATAATCATTCGTTTTGAACTGGAAAGAGACCTTTTTGCTGGCAAAATTAGGGTGAATGAGCTACCTGAAGCGTGGAACCAAAAATACGCCGAGTACCTTGACGTAAAAGTTGAAAACGATACGGAAGGGGTAATGCAGGATACTCATTGGGCAAGCGGATTGTTTGGTTACTTCCCAAGCTACGCGTTGGGCAACATCTACAGCGGACAAATTCTTGACGCCTTAACACGCGACCATCCGACGTGGCAGAGTCAACTTGCAGAGGGAAAACTAGGGACAGTTAATGAATGGTTAAAAACCCACATTCACTCCTTAGGCAGCCTCTATGACCCACAAGAGCTGATTGAACATGCAACTGAAAGCCAGATTGACCCAAAACCCTACTTGGATTACCTTGGCAAGAAATACAGCCAGCTATATGGGTTTTAACAGGTTTGTTTTCTTTTTGCTTCCCTGTAGATGCTGACCAACAAGTAAGCGGCGATGGAGCCGACAAATAGGTACACGCCACTGTATCCGACAATCGCATTATAGGCGTTGGCTCCGTACAAGAACATCATAAAACCGATAATGAATAAACCCAGAAATATCCAGTCGGTGCGAATCATAGTGTTCCTCTTTAAGTTAGAATCCCAATACGATGCTTCCGATATAAAGATTTAGCGTTAACTCAACGCCGAAATCTCCGCCACAAACAAAAACTTCCCAAACAACAACTCATGTGCAAATCGCCATAGACCAATCTCAATCATCAGCGGTTACTCCGACAGGGTTATATACAACATAATACACAGACACCGACCGAGGATAAATAAATGTCGGGATCAGAGGTTAAAAAGCCAGAAACACGGGAAGAATTTATAAAAATACTAAGTGAAGCAGCGAAAAAAGAGATTGGTTCCAAAGGCAAGCCGACAAAACCGACAGTCATTGGAACTGCAAAAGAGCTGGAGATTCACAGAGACACACTTTACTCCTGGTTAAAGGAGTTCAATGTCGATTTTAAGGAGATTATTGAATATATGCCGACATCTAATGACGACGTCATAGCTGATTCAGGACCCACATACCTGATTGGCGAATCACTAGTTGGAGAAGGAAACGAAGTTGCACACATCGACCTTATGATAGGCGACAAAAACGGTCCAGTGGGGCAAGCCTTTGCCAACGGCATGACCAGCCTATCCGCAGGCCACACACCCTTGCTGGCAGTAATTCGACCTAATCTGCCGCCAAAACCCCACACCCTCATCGTGCCAAAAGTCACCGTCAAAAACATGGAAGACACTGGCAAAATTTTTGGTCCAGCCCAAGCCGCCGTTGCAAAAGCCATCGCTGACTCCGCCGAAGAAGGCATAATCCCAACCGACAAACTAGATGACTGGGTCATCATCTGCAGCGTCTTTATCCACCCCCAAGCAACCGACTACCGCAAAATCTACCAATACAACTACGGCGCCACAAAGATGGCACTGCAACGTGCACTCAAGAAGTATCCAACCCTTGAAAAGATAATCTACGACAAGGACCGAGCAAAACACCCAATCATGGGCTTCAAAGTTCCACGCCTATGGAGACCACCATACTTGCAAATTGCGCTTGATGCACCCTCACTTGACAGCGCAAAGAAAGTTCTTGAAGCACTTCCTGGAAGCGACAGAATCATCATTGAAGTCGGAACCCCACTCATTAAACGCTACGGCACACGCGTCATTAGCGAAATACGAAAATCAGCTAAAGACAAATTCGTCATAGCCGACCTCAAAACACTTGACGTAGGCAAAGTTGAAGTAGACATAGCCTATGAAGACACGGCAGACGCAGTTGTCGCAGCAGGCTTAGCACCCCCAGAAACACTTGACGCCACCGTTCAAGAAGCAAGACGTCTAGGAATTTACGCAGTAATCGACATGCTAAACGTCGAAGACGTTATGGCTAAACTCAAATCCCTCAAAGGTTTGCCAGACATAGTTATACTGCATCGAGGCATCGACCAAGAAAGCGGCAGAACATGCGGACTTGAACGCATAAAACTCATCCGCCAAGCATTCCCCAACAAGAAGTTCCTCATCGCAGTCGCAGGCGGCATAGTACCTGAAACAGCCACAGAAGCACTGGAGTTGGGCGCTGACATACTCATCGTGGGTAGATACGTTACACAATCCAAAGACATTGAACGCTCAGTTCGCGATTTCCTTGAACTTACGCCAGCGATGCGCGAAGACATTGATCTCTATCGAGTCCACACAGAATAAACCAAAAATCGAGCTAAGCCCGCTTCACTTTTTCTTTTATTTTACTTTTTAATGAATAACTTTTAGGGCGATAAAGGCAAGCAGAAAAATAACCGCAGTTATCATAAAGGTTGGCAGGTAATTGAGGTTAACTGCAATGAAAGGGCCAAGAAAGGCGCCTATCCCCGAGCCTAACCCAACCATGCCGTCAAAAAGCCCTGCTTTGCCTTCAGGAATAAGCTCCATAGACAGCGAAAGCATCATAATAAAGTACATCGCGTAAGCAAAGCCTAAACCTAACAAAAGAACACAAGTCAGAATTGTCGGTGCATAAGCAAGTAGTATCACACCCACCAAAACAAACACCAGCAAACTACGGATTAGAATGAAGCGGGGCATCTGTTTTCGGATATTCATTGCCCTAGCGCGACCAGCCATCAAAAAGTAGCCTGTAGTTGCGCCAGCCGAGCTTAGGATGTAAGCTAAATACACAAATTGTTCTCTACCTCCGAAAACCTCTTTTAGATAAACAGGCAGAGGCGTGAAAAACAGGCTGGTAGCCAACGCAAACAAAATTATGGCGCAAGCAAACCCTACAAAGCTGTCTTCTTTAAGTGAGCCATCCCAGCTTAAACCGTCCATAAGCCGCGACGATCCCTCAAAGCCACGGTGCGTAAAATCAAGCCGCCGCTCTATACCCACCAAGCGCCGCTCAAAAACCAGCAGAGGATCAGCAACTAAAGCCACCGCCAAAACAAACGCAACCACACTCAACCCACAGCACAAATAAAGAGTGTAGGTTGAGAGAACAGAAAACTGTAAAGAAGAAGCAAACAAAACCATGCCTGCACCTAAGCCCAAAATAAAACCGACTTCGGTGACGCCTTCGTAGATTCCAAAGGAGCGTTCCCAGTCGTTTCGACTGTAATGTTCAGTCACAAGCACGTTTTTGGGTGATTCATGGGCTACGTGAAGCATCTGCATTACAACGTAGAGAACCACAAAGACAATTAGGTTCTGGGCAAAGGGCAGCGTCATCAAAAACAGGATTATCGCTATGGAGGCAAACGAGAGGAGAATGAAGGCTTTGTAGTGGCGAGTTTTGTCGCACAGGTACCCCCAAAGATACGAGGCGGGAATTGAACAGAATATGGCTATGGAAGTCATGACACCCAAAGCAAGCAGCGGCCCCCCAAGGATGCTAGTGTTTTTGAACACGACAACATAGAGCGGTATGAAGACTGTCAGTAATCCGAATGCCATGTCATGAAAAAAGAAACCCAACCGCCACATAGCCAGAGAACACCACTAAAGGAGAATTAAAACATTTACCTTCAATAATAGTAACTTGCATAAAACGGCTATTCTACATAAAGACTTAACAAAAAAACTAACCGAGGAACCTCCCGCATAAATCCCTTTTTTTGGAGGGCTACCAATTGGTTAACGCCAGCGTGCAAACGTGATAAAACCGGCAAAGACCCATGTTCTAACTGTTTCATAAAAGACTTGCAGATTTTTTTATAATTGACACCGTCATCTTTGCCATTTTATTTACGGCAAAAGTGTATTTGTCTGAAGTATAACTTGTTACTCGTTTTTTTATTCAAAGCAATGCAATATAGGAAACCGTTGGGCAATTACAAACTCCATTAGTGATTTTGTTATTGCTCAACATAAATGCAAAAGGATTTAGAAAAATGCAAAAAACCAAAACTACGATAACCTTAATGTTGGTTATCTTTTTAGCAACGTCAACGATGTTCGCTGCAATCCAATTGACACAAGCCGAAAACCTCAACGTTCCAGTATACCTTAAAGTCTACGCTGAACCAACCCCCGTCGGCGTAGGGCAACCCGAATATATTAGTTTGTTTTTCACAAAACCCATACCTAACGCAAGGGGACAATACTACGAAGGATTAACAATTAACATGGTTAAGCCAGATGGAACTAACCAGACCTTTGGACCTTACACGGCAGACACAACTGGAGGCGTCGGCGGAATTCAATATGTACCAACACAAGTCGGCAACTACACTGTTCAAGCATTCTATCCGGGTCAAAATATCACAACAGGCGACCACCTAATTGCAACAATCAGC
>JBJKPJ010000021.1:0-1075 GCA_046706605.1 Bathyarchaeia archaeon
ACCCCAAACAAATAGAAGACACACTTGATGAGGTAACTGAAAGTTTAAGCAGCAAACCTAATGAGCGGGTTCTTGAAATGACCAAAACTAAGGCAGCAAAAATCAAAAAAACCTTCCAAATCACCGACATGCAAATAAAAACATTGAGAAACAGCGACCAACAAAAAGCAATTGTTAATCTTGTCTTGGAAGATATGGCGTTGCTTGCCACTCAGCTTTAGTTAAAGCATTTTTTCTTTGATAACTGCCAGTACATCATTGGGCTTAAGCAGAGATATACCGGTTAGTGCGCCTACAACTTCAATCTGTAAAACGAAATCTGGATCCAGAAGGCTAACTTTGCGTTTTATGTCGCCAGCCGATGCTTCGATGAGGTCTTTTGTATGAAGTGCCGTGTACCTTTTCTCCACAGTAACTCTGAATGTTTGGTTCTCGCCGATTTCTGTTGCTAATTCGGCAGTTGCCTGTTTAATTTCAGTCAAATTCGTGGGCACAACCCGCTGAATCGGGATAATCCTGAGGGCATATCTGAACTCGTAGGGGCGTTCTTTGAGAATCCCACGGAACTCCTCAATAACTTTGCAGGGGTCAAGGGCGGTTTTGGCAACAATTAAACCCCGTATTTTTGTTTTCACCGCCTGCGCCTCGGCGTCGCCCAGTTCCTCTTTGAGAAGGTATAGAATTTGGTTAATCATGGCGCGTTCGTTGCCGCGTGCAGTGGTAGCTAAGAGGTTAAAGTCGTTAATCATATGCTCGAACTCAAGGAATCAGATGGGCGTAAGATATTTTTGTTTTCCTGTGGGGTAGTTACAGATTAGGTAATTTCAAAAGTGCAATTCGCGGATGTCCCGTAATCTACTGGTCCCTGCAGAGATACTGTGAGGGTATAGTTGCCTGGCAACACAAGGGTTTGGTTTCCATTGTCATTTGTTTTTTGGTTCCAACTGTAAGTTGCAAAAAATGTTCTGGAGTGAGCGGCAAAGCTTGGATAAGGATTAGTGTAGTCTATGCAGACGGTTTGGCATGGAGTGTTGTTGATGCAGTAATTTATCGTAGAAGGTTTAGGTACTCTCCA
>JBJKPJ010000022.1:0-1562 GCA_046706605.1 Bathyarchaeia archaeon
CTGTAATGGTTGAGCCGTAAACGCGGCTGCCACTAGTTAACTCAATTAGATCCATGATGGGTTCACGGTCACGCCAGAAATACTGGAAGACAGTTTCGTAACCAATTTCTAAGCCTGCATGTCCCAATGTCAATAGGTGACTGTGTAAACGGTTAAGCTCTAATGCGATGACCCGCAGGTACTTGGCTCGTGGCGGAATATCCACTTTCCAGATTTTCTCCACCGCCTCAACAAAAGCGCAAGCGTGGATGGCATTGCAGATACCGCAAATTCTCTCGACTAAGTAGACATCGTGAAGGTAACTGCGGGATTCTGCGGCTTTCTCTATGCCCCGGTGGACGTAACCAATGCGGGGTTCAACTGCAGTTACTGTTTCACCGTCTACGATAACAGCGAATTTTTCTGGTTCCAGCAATGCTGGGTGCTGTGGTCCGATGATAATTTTTACGAGGTTGGGGTTCTCTGGCGGCTTGTTTATTTCTTCTGTGGGCACTTTTTTGACTTTGCTTGGGTCAACATCTTTTCGCAGGGGATAGACACCTTTTGGCCAGTATTCGGAGAGAACAAAGTGTCCTGGAAGGGGGTTACCTTCGAATTTGACGCCTAAAAGGTCAGAGACTTCCAACTCATGGAAGGTTGCGCCAGGATGGATGTCGACTATTGTTTTGAGTGTGGGGTTCTCTTTGGGAACCTCGGCTTCAACGGTGATAAATCCCGTGCCTAAGTGCAGGTGATAGTAGATACCAAGGTTAACGCCTAAATCTATGCCTGTTATGGCGGTGACGCCTGCTTTTTCATCCGCTTCAAATATTGCCTTCATTACGTCATAGTGCAAACCGTTGTTTGCCACTATGGCAGCAAGGCCAAGTTGACCTTTGTGGATTTGAATTTTGTCCTTAAATTCTGATTCAACTAAACTGACTACATCTATTTTACTTGACAAGTTTTTTTTCCTCCTCAACTGCTGGCGTAGCAGCCTGAGCAGTTACGGCTTCAGGTTTGGGTGTTTTGGGTTTTTCCTCTTTGGGTTTTTTCTGTTTAGGCGGATTGAGCGCGTTTAACAGCTTCACAACGCCGTCTATAATTGCTTCTGGACGCGGTGCGCAGCCGGGTATGTAAGCTGTGACTGGAATAACTTTGTCTACGCCACCTAACACGTTGTAATTTCCTTCAAAAATACCGCCGCTACAAGCGCACGCACCGATGGCAACAACAAATTTAGGTTGAGGCATTTGATCATAAATGCGTTTTAGGCGTTCTGCACATTGTTCAGTGACAGCACCAGTTACCAAGAGAACGTCTGCATGTCGTGGTGAAGGCTCAAGTTTAATGCCAAAGCGTTCTACATCATATTTTGGGGTAAGTAACGCGACAATTTCAATATCGCAACCGTTACAGGCACCTGAGTTGAAGTGGAGAACCCAAGGGGATTTAACTCGTGCCCAAGTTTTTGTATCTGTCAATAATCTTTTCCTCCTTCGAGAAGAACCCAGCCTGCGGCAAGAATGATGCCGAGATAGAGGATTAAGAACAGCGGGTTTGTTCCGGCTAGGGCGAATGAG
>JBJKPJ010000023.1:0-13264 GCA_046706605.1 Bathyarchaeia archaeon
GCTAAATTGGGTGGATTTAGAGACAAAAGAGCAGATCCAATCCCCTCTCATACTTGTGCCGCTTGAGCTTTCTAAAGTTACTTTTAGGCAGCCCTACGGTATCGCGGTTCCGCCTGTGGAAGATGAAGCAGTCTTAAATCCTGCCCTGCAGGTGAAACTGGAAAACGACTATAAAATTACGTTGCCGCCGTTGCCTGAAGAGTGGGAAGGACAAAAACTCACCGACTACTTCTTGCAGGTTGACCAAGAAGTGGCGGAACTGGGTTGGAAAACTGCGCCATCAGTTGATTTGGGGCTGTTTTCTTTCCAGAAGCTAGTTATCTACAAAGATTTGCAGTCTAATGCGGATTTAGTTGTCCAGCACCCCATCATTAAAGCCATCGCAGGCATCAAAGAAGACAACCTGATTTTAAGCAGCTTACCTGACGAGAAAGATGTGGACAAAATTGAAGTCCCCGCCAAAACCTTCCAAGTCCTTGACGCCGACAGCAGTCAACGAGTCTCCATCGAATACGCTCTACGGGGACAAAGCTTTGTCATGAAAGGACCACCAGGCACGGGAAAAAGCCAAACTATCGCAAACTTAATCGCCGAATGCATCGCCAACGGCAAAAGCGTGCTTTTTGTCAGCGACAAAATGGCAGCACTTGAAGTTGTCTACAAGCGCCTAAGCGAGGTGGGTTTGGCGCATTTCTGTTTGGAGTTGCACAGCAGCAAAGCCAACAAGCAGCAGGTGGTTGCTGAACTTAAACGCAGTTTAGACGAAAATCTTGTGCCCCGCAAACTTCCTTCATCATTTGAGTTTGAGCGGATGTCGGAGCTTCGGGAAGCATTAAACAATTATGTTGTTGCCCTGCATGAAAAACGCTCCTACCTGCAGAGAAGCGCCTATGAAGTGCTCAGTATCATTTCCAGCTTGGAGCGGGTTCCCTTTGTTCCTGTCGGCTTGGCAGGCATAAGCACGCTAACTCCGCAGAAGATGCGGGAACTTGAAGAGTTGGTTTCGCAGCTCAGCAAAGTTTGGCAGGTAGTTGCGGAACCTGATTTTCCATGGGTAGGTTACCACGCTGACAAATATACCCTTGAAATCCGTAGCGAACTTCTCACTACCCTTGAAAACGTCAACCAGACCCTGCAGAACTTACAACTGGAAACTGAAAACTTCTCGGCAACGCTTGGCGTTTTTCCACCTGAATCATTCACGCGCATTAGGTGGCTAATTGATGTCAGCAAGTTTCTGCTTGAAAGTCCCATACCTGAAGCGTACTGGTTAACAGACAAGGGTATCGACAACTTGCTGGGTGAAGCTAAAGGCTACAGGGATACAGCTGCTTGGATTATAAACACCCGTGCCATCCTATTGGAACGCTATCAGCCAGCCCTATTTGATTTGCCATTAAACAGGTCGACCGAGATGCAACTGGCGATGGACGCCCTTGGCAAACTGTTTCCTTCGGTCGAGCTCATCGAGAGCACTTTTGTGCAAAACAGAGAAAAACTATTAAGCCTCATCAAAAATACGCAGGCATCCATTCACAAATGGTGTGAGATCTCTCAGCAGCTTGCGCAACTGCTCGGCTTAGATTCTGGTAACTTTACGGTTACGCAGCTTAGGCAGTTGTCTAGGATGGCGTTGCTTTGTTTTGCTGACGACAAGCCTGAGCCCGCGTGGTTTGACGCTAAATACTTTGAGCAACTCCAAGAAACAGTAGCTGAGGCAAAAAAACTCTATCAGGAGCACAACCAAATAAAAAGTCGACTGGACCAAACCTACACTGACGGCATCTACGATTTGAACCTTGACGAACTTATAGCCAACTACAGTGGACCATACCAGAGCAGCATTAAAATCTTCAACTCAAACTACCGCAACGACCAAAAACAAATCGCCCGATTAACCATGGATGGCAAAGTCCCCAAAAACATCCTAAACGACTTAATTGATGCTCGAAAAGTCAAAAAACTCTATTCCAAAATTGAAGAATCAGCAGAAACCGTCCGCACACTGATGGGGCACTATTACCATAAAACCCGAACAGATTTTGTCGGCGCAGAAAAAGCCATGGAGGTTGCATCAGAAATCAAAAAGTTCAGTTGGGGCACACAAATTCCTGAGCAACTCCTCAAACTGCTTACCAGCACTTCTGCTCCGTCACCTATGATTAAAAATTTGGGTTTGGAGCTTGAAGACTCAGTTGCCAAATGGACCCAGCAAGTCAAAGAATTAGAAGCATTTATTCCACAAAAACTTCCCAAGTCTGAGGCATCAGTGGATTGGGTCTCTCTGACGGCGCTTGAAGAGTGGACCACAGAAACAGAAAAGCGACTCAACCCTCTCTTAGCGCTGACCAAAGACAGCTTGGAAACCAGCAAACAGGAACCACACACCTTTGCGGAGTTGCTTGGCGACCTGCAAAACGCTGAGGAAATAAGGAAAAAAGAAGCTCAAATCGTAGGCGAAAAAACCCTGCTTCAAACCAAATTTGGCAAGCGGTTTTCAGAGTTAGAAACCAA
Organism: Bathyarchaeia archaeon; assembly: GCA_046706605.1. Taxonomy (GTDB): domain Archaea; phylum Thermoproteota; class Bathyarchaeia; order Bathyarchaeales; family Bathycorpusculaceae; genus Bathycorpusculum. Next base: position 2,515 of record JBJKPJ010000023.1, read on the forward strand.
CTGGCAAGACATTGTGGACGTGCTTGAATGGTGCAAAAAAGTCCAAGCAGCCTTCGGAGACCTTCCAGTTCCCGAAGCGTTTGCTGACCTTGCAGCCAAAGGACCCTCTGTGGCGCCATCGAGCACAGAGTTGACTTCACAGGTTGAGTTGGCGCTCAAGGTTTTAGTGGCATTTGAAAGCCGCTTTGAAGCACCTGTAACCTACCAAAACCAACCGCTTAAAGACTTAGAAATCGGAACCCTGCGGGAGCGAATCCAAGATTACCGCAGCCGAGTAGACGATCTGCAGGTTTGGGTAGACTTCAAAGACACCAAAAACCGTTTTCTTCTGCATGGGTTGGATCCGTTTTTTGGTAGATTGGTAGAGCAGAAGCTGCCTGCCGCCGACTTAGGTGACGTTTTCCGTAAAAGCGTGTATCAGGAGTGGATAAACAACCTGTATGAGGAAGACCAGAAGTTGGGTAGGTTCCGCCGCGAAAATCACGAGCAGCTGATTGCTGATTTTAGGCATCTTGACAAGGAACTGATTTCGCTCACGTCAAGCATGGTTATTGAGGCGGCAAACAGCAGAAAACCCCAAGACATCCTCATCCAAGCCGCCGACACCGAAGCCAACATCTTGCTAAAAGAAGCAGCCAAAAAACGCCGCCTAATGCCCATCCGCACCCTAATGCAGAAAATCCCCAACCTGCTGGTAAAACTAAAACCCTGCCTGCTGATGAGTCCTATTTCGGTGAGTCAGTTTTTGCCGTCTGAAAATAAGTTTGACTTGGTGCTTTTTGATGAGGCATCCCAGTTGCTTCCAGAGGACGCTATCGGCGCAATTTATCGTGGAAAAGCTGTGATTGTGGCTGGCGATAACAAGCAGTTGCCACCTACTTCGTTTTTCCAAAAGAACCTGCTGGACAACGTTGACTGGGATGAGCTAAGCGATGATGATGTGGAAGTATTTGACAGTATCCTTGACGAATGTTTGGGCATTGGGTTGCCCGTAAAAACTCTGCGTTGGCACTACCGTAGCAAACACGAAGAGCTCATCGCGTTTTCCAACCACCGATTCTATGATGATACACTCATAACTTTTCCCGCAGCAAAAAATGAAGATGACAGCTTAGGCGTCAAACTTGTCTATGTCCCTGACGGTGTTTATGACCGTGGCGGGCAACGAAGCAACCTCAAAGAAGCCGAAAAAGTCGCAGACCTAGTTTTTGAACACTTTGCAAAATATCCGCACAAAACCCTGGGTGTTGTAACCTTTAGCCTTGCCCAAATGGACGCGGTTGAAGAAGCCATTGAGCAGAGACTTAACGATAACCCAGATTTTGAGTCGTTCTTTAAAGAGGACCGTTTGGAAGGTTTCTTTGTCAAAAACCTTGAAAACGTGCAAGGCGACGAACGCGATGTCATCTTTTTCAGCGTAGGTTACGGCTTTGACGAACAGAAACGTATTGCACTGAATTTTGGTCCACTCAACAAGCCAGGCGGCGAACGACGCTTAAACGTGGCTGTGACACGTGCCAGAGAAAAAGTCGTCTTAATCACTTCGATTAAAGCATCAGACATTGATAAAGACGTCAAAGCACTTGGCGTTCAAACACTTCGGACTTACCTTTATTATGCCGAACATGGACCCGAATCAACAGATTCAGCCCAATCCAAAGCAGGTGAATTCGATTCGGCTTTAGATGAGGATGTGGCAGCAGAAATCAAAAAACTTGGCTACCAAATTGTTCCCCAAGTGGGTTGTAGCGGCTACAAAATCGACATAGGCGTAGTTGACCCCGTAAACCAAGGAAACTTCCTTTTGGGCGTAGAATGCGACGGCGCAACCTACCAATCTAGCAACAGCGCACGCGACCGCGACAGACTACGCGACCAAGTGCTGCGACAACTGGGCTGGCGGATTCACCGAATTTGGTCACCTGCATGGGTAGCAAGGCGAGACAGCGAAATTCGACGGCTAAAAGAGGTTCTAGAGCAAGCCCAAAAGCAGCAAATAGAGAAAGAAACTCAAAAACCAATTTTAGACACCAAAGAATCCTCGGTTCCTGAAACAGATGTGCAGCGAAACGTCTACGCGGGATTAGAGAAAATTGGTGTGCCCTACAAGGTTTACCCGCTCAAAGCCACTTTCAACCCCTACATCAAAGTTGCCTCGGATAAAGCGATGGTCGATTCAAAACAGAAAAACCAGTTCCACTTCCCTGAAAACCGCGCAAACCAGATCAAACTACTGGCGGAACTTATACAAAACGAAGGCCCCGTACACTTTGACTACGCTGTGGAGCGGTTGGCTGCATCTTGGGGCATCAGACAGGTGACGCCGAAAATTTCTCACGCCGTCGAAGAAGCACTAAACAACCTGATTCGAGAACAAAAAGTCATAATCAAAGGTAGCTTTCTTTGGCCTGTTGGACTGAAACAAACACACATCCGTGTTCCAGTGGCAGGAGTTCCAGAAACTAAACGCAAAGCAGCCTACATTGCCCCCGAAGAGGTGGAGGCAGCCATGACACAAATTGCGCGGTATGCGCTGGGAATAAGCGAGGACTCGTTGATTTCGGAAACTGCCAAACTCTTTGGAGTCAACCATGGTGGGCAAGATGCTAAGCAGGTGTTTTCCGAGGTGTTTAAGCGGCTTGTGCGAGAAAGAAAGCTGGTCTGCAAAGAAGACGGCGCTGTTTCTGCTGCTTAGGGCTTGTCGAGTTCCTTTACTAACGTGGGCAAATCCGTTAGCGAAGTGACTATGTAGTTTGCGCCATTTCCCATCAACTGTCCCACCGATGACAAACCTGTTGACAACCCAACAGCAATGGCTTTAAGTTCTTTAGCGCTTTGCATGTCTGCAACGCTGTCGCCAACAATCAACGATGTTTTAGCGTGAACACCCAATGTTTTGAGGGCAAGTTCAAACTGTTCTGTGTTGGGTTTAACGTATTTTACTTTGTTACGTGGAACTACAACTTTGAAGTATTTGTCGATTTTGAAGCGTTGCAAAATGAAGTTGGCTGCTGTTTCGCTGTTGGTTGTGCAAAGTCCCATCTTAAGCTTCATTTCCTGCAGTTCCTTTAGGGTTTCAACTGCGCCAGAAAGCAGGTTTGTGGATGCTGCTGCTTCCATCTCGTATTTTTCGGCAACGTTTAGAACTTTGGAGCGGACTTCTTCGAAGGCTTGGGTTGTTTTGGTTTTGTTTTTGATGTAGATTTCCACTTTTTTGAGCATTTCAAATATGCTTTCATTGACGTTTAAAATGGAAATGGGAATGTGCATGCCGATGAGGTAGCTTCGGATTTCGGAACGCATAGCTTTATAATCTAAGTTGAACTGGGCTAAGGTTCCATCCAAATCAAATATTACTGCTTCTATCGCCAAAACCATGTCGCTCCGCAAACGTTTGGTAGTTTGGGGTAAACACATGTTTATCGAAATATACTTTGCGGTAACAACAACCAACTCAAATAAAAGCTAAACATGAATTTTGCAGAGTTATGAAATTCATTTGAGTAGCGGCTTGCACTGTTCAGCTTCTTTTTAAGCTGTTACAATGACTCTCAGCGGTTTCTCCTCAAGGTTATCAGCTGTCACTAACGCCTTCTCGAACTCGTCTAGCTTAAATTTGTGTGTTATGAGCCCTTTGACATCCACGAGTTTTTTGGCAATCAAGTCAACCGCCATGGGATACTCGACTGGAGAAACGTAGGTGGTGAAGAATTGGGCTTCATCGGCTTGCTCAAAATTCAGATAACCTTCGGATTCCCCAACTAGGGCAACTTTGCCTGCTTTCCGCACTAAAAATGGCGTCTGCTCCACTGCCGCCTTTGTGCCAGCCGCTTCAATGACAAAGTGCGAGCCCAACTTGGTCAGCTGGAACACAGCTTTGGGCACCTTTTCTCTTTGGGCGTTTATAACCACTTCAGCGCCGTATTTACTGGAGAATTCAAGCCTGTAATCCTGAATGTCCACGGCTATCACTCGGCAGCCTTTCAGCCGCGCCATCTGCGTCATGAGTAGCCCGATGGGCCCTTGCCCAAGCACTGTAACCCAATCGCCTACCTGTGGGTTTAACTGGTTGAGCACCTTGACTGCCAAAGCAACAGGTTCAACCGTTGCGGCTTCCTCGTCGCTTACATTTTTTGGTATGGGAATGAGACTTCGGGGTGGCATTGCTTTGGATTGGGCAAAAAAGCCATCTCTTGTTAAACCGTAAAGTTTGGCTTTGGAGCAGAGCGCTGGGTGTCCTTGGAGGCAGAAGTAGCAGTGTCCACAGTTGCCCACTGGAACCATCACAACCCGCTCGCCCGTGTCGCTTCTGAGAGCGCAGGCGTCATGCCCGATAATTCTGCCTTTCTTTAGTTTCCATTCGCCTCGATAAAAATGTAGGTCGGTTCCACAGATACTGCCTGCTACAAACTCTACAAGCACCCTGTTACCTTTCACTGTGGGTTCTGGGACGTTTTCGATTTTGATTTTATGGGGACCATGGTAAACGGCAGCTTTCAAAAGTAGTCAACTCTAGAATTGATGAGTTGTTGAAGGTTTTATTTGTTGTGTCGTTTTGGTTTTCTAGCGGTAAACTAATAACCTTACCAGTGCATCAATGGTTGATGCGTATGAACTTAAATGAGTACACAAAAGAGCGGCTATGGCAACTTCTTGTTGAAACCGCCCACGCCTCCGTCATGTACCCCACCCATAAAGCCTACACGCGTGATACAATTTTGCCTCAGAAACCAGATGTTTCGGCGGTTGAGCTTTCGGAGCGATTGGGGATGCCTTTGGGCGAGGCGCTGGTTATTTTGAGTGAATTGATGCAAGACCGTCAATAGGTGGCTTGCTTTTTTAGGTAGCTAGTCGATATGTTTATATGTTCATAACGACCTACCCTGAAAAACAGGGAAAAAAATGAAAACCGCAACAAAAATACTCGCATTAGTTGTAATAATCATAATTGTAGCCTCAGTAGGCGCATACGTGTATATGCAAAGTCAAGCCTCAAATCCTCACGTAACACTAATTGTCGCAACAACCACGAGTCTCCACGACACCGGTCTTGAAGACTCAGGAACTGGCAACATCAAAGATGCCTTCGAAGCCTTGTATCCAGATATAACTGTTAATTTCCTTGCACTAGGGACCGGTGACGCAATCAAAAAAGCCCAAGCAGGAGACGCTGACATGATACTGGTCCACTCGCCCTCACAGGAACTTGGCTTTCTTACAGGAGGATACGGCGTTGACCGAAAAATCGTTGCATACAACTTTTTTGTGATTGTTGGACCAAAAGATGACCCTGCAGGCATCAGAGGAATAGCTGACTTAAATCAAGCTCTAAACAAAATCAACACCGAAGCACAAACAAACAGTCAAATTCAATGGATCGCCCGAAACGATAGTTCAGGTACAGCCACAAAAGAGCAGAGTCTATGGAAAGCCGCAGGTATAGACTACACACAACTCCTTAGCCAAACATCTTGGTTCCATGCTACCGGTCAGGGAATGGGCGCTAGCCTGCTAGCAGCCAACAACGGTGTCGGCGGAGGTTCCCCAGCATACATACTGTGCGATATTGGAACATTCTTATCTTATTCCTCACAAGGTAACATACCAAACCTGCAAATCGAAATTCAAGCCCAAAAAAACCTGTTGAACGTGTACAGTGCAATAATCGATGACCCACGCAACTCTGCTTTAGCAGAAACACACTTTGACGCTTCCATGAAATTCGTAAATTACCTAGTTTCAAGTGAAGGTCAACAACTAATCGCCGACTATGGCGTCTCAACTTATGGACAGCAACTTTTCAGCCCATTTGTGCCCCTAGCCAGTGGAGCAGCAGCAAACGCCACTCTCTTAGGATGGATTCAGAGTTACGCTTATATCAACTCAACAAACCAAATCAGCGCAAACGGTAACGAGTGTCCAGCGGCGTTCCGATACAACGCAGGAGATCTGTATTCAGCATCATACGATACACTGGCAACCCAGAACATTGCGTCTCAATTTAGCACAGAAAACTACTTTGTAGCCGACCAACCGCCACTCTGCGCCTCGCCACCTGCATCAGCTCAATCCAGCAGCAAACTCTTTAAGATTTAGCTTTAGAGGACGTGTTCAAATAAAATTCCCCTTCTTTTTGTGATATGCATGACGGATGTACTTGTTCACGCCTTCGAGCAAGCTATACAGCTTCTCTTGAGCGGTGACCCAGAAGTTTATGCAACCGTTTATCGCGCAATCTATGTTTCGGGTTTAGGTACCCTTCTCTCGTGCATTTGGAGTATTCCCATTGCGGTATTGCTCGGTTTATACTCGTTTAGGGGAAAATGGGTGATAAAAGGGCTCTTTAATGGGTTAATTGGGATACCCACGGTTGCCCTTGGATTATTGTTATACCTGCTTATGTCAAGAAGCGGCGTCTTTGGCTCTTTCCATTTGCTATATACACTCAACGGTATCGCAATCGGTCAAGCCATACTTGTGACGCCGATAATTGTCAGCTTCACAGCCAACGCTCTAAGCTCAGCCGACTCCCAGCTTCGTGATTTGGCAAAAACGCTTGGTGCGTCCGGATTAAAAGTTAACTTAACGCTTATCCGCGAAACAGTTTGGTCAATGATACTCTCCATTACAGCAGCATTCAACAGGGGCTTTGGAGAACTTGGAATTGCCACTCTTGTGGGCGGCGGATTTATTCGTGATACTAACGTTTTAACCACTGGCATTGCGTTGCAAATTAACTTTGGAAACTTTGATGTTGCCATGGCATACGCAATTATCCTCATGGTGATAGTGATTATACTAGCGTTAACGATTAACCTCATTGAACGATTAAGAAGCGAAGAGTGGCCAGGGTGGCTTAAGCCCACAATTTGGGGAGGTCCAGGAGGCAAAAAAGCTTGAGTGTTAATCTACAGCTTGCCGGCTTGCAGAGAAATTATCGCACCGTGAAAGCATTAAAATCGGTGTCTCTAAATCTGGAAGGAAACAAAATCGTCGTGCTCTTAGGCGTCAACGGTGCGGGAAAAACCACTTTGATGCGTTTAGTAGCTGGCTTAGAAAATCCTGATGGTGGGCAAATAATCTTTAACAAACAGCAGGTTAACGCCAAAGCTTTGCGTCGCATCTCTACCCTTGTTTTTCAGAAAACCGCCATGTTCAGCTTGGATGTTTATGGCAACTTGGCTTATGGCTTAAAAATTCGGGGTATACTTGACCAGGAGATTCCCCAAAAAATAAGCAAGGTGTTGCGGGAAGTTAAACTTTCAGAATTTGAAAAAAGGCGCGCCAAAAAGCTCTCGGGTGGCGAGCAGCAGCGAGTGGCGTTAGCACGGGCTTTTCTGCTTGATTCACGCGTTTTGCTTTTGGATGAGCCTACAGCTAATTTGGATCCAAACAGCGCTGCAATCATTGAGAAAGCAATTTTCAACAACAAAAGTAGCCACCGCATAATCGTGATGGCAACTCATAACCTCAATCAAGCTAGGCGGATGGCGGATGAAATTGTCCACATTCACAATGGGGAAGTGGTTGAGGTTGCGTCGGCAGAGGATTTTTTTGAGCACCCAAAAAGCGAGGTGACCCGCAAGTTCATAAACGGTGAACTGGACTTTTAGTTGCATAGCTTGGGGTTAAGCATCTTTATATGGATAGCTCAACATAACCATAATTGCGATGCAAAACACCAAAAAACACAAGCTCTCCTGCAAAGCTTGGATTGAATACAAAGGTAAACCCTTAATTGGCAAAGGCGGCGCGGAAATTTTGGAAGCCATCGAAAAAGAGAAATCCCTTTCTAAAGCGGCTGAAACCTTGGGGATGTCGTATCGTTACGTTTGGAACTACATTCAAGACATCGAAAAGGTTATGGAAGAGCCTATCGTGAATACTTTTAAGGGCGGCAAATCAGGCGGAGGCGGCGCAAATCTGACAGATCTAGGGAAGGGGCTGCTTTTGGAGTATCAGCAGGTAGAGAGTTATTTGGCTAAGGTTCTGCAGGGGCGGGACCAGTTGGAGGTGAAAGGCTTGAAGTTAAGTGCAAGAAATCAGTTTAAAGGAAAAGTTGTTGCCGTAGAGAAAGGTGTCATAACTGGAAAAGTGAAAATTGAAATAACCGTGCCAGTCACAATTACCTCTGTTATCACAAAGGAAGCCATTGAAGATTTAGGAGTAAAAGTAGGCGACGAAGTTACAGCAATCGTGAAATCAACCGAAATCATGATTGCAAAATAGTTTTTTACTCTACAACGTACCTGTAGGTTACGTGTTCGCCTGCTGTGCTGCTTTTTCGCGTAATTTTTAGTATGTCACTGGGTTTTGCGCCTATTGCTTTAACTGCGGGGTCGCCTGACCTTATCTGTGGCATCTGGTAGGCTTTGACCTTGTAGTGTTCGAGCAGGCTGTTTTTTTCTTTTTCACTAAGAATCTCGTGGTAAGGAACCAACGCGTGTTCAAAGATGTCAAACACTGGAAACGATTTGGGAAGCAATTCGACTTTTTTCTTTTTTGCGCCCAGTTTTACGGCATGGGTGTAACGTCCTTCGGTGACTACTATGGCTCGGTCGATTTCTTTTTCTTTCATTACTTTGTAGAGTGTGTTCATTGCTGCGATACCGACGGTTGCTTCGCCTAGGATGCACCAGACGATAGCTTTTTCTTTTTCATGTGGGATATCGATGATGTAGGCGATTGCGCCTTCAAATTTTTCTTTTTCCAGCAGTTTGTACTTTCTTAGTTTTATCAGAACTTCTGCTTTGCGTTCTTCGATTGTTAACGTTTTGGTGCTCAAACCACAAACCTCAAAGTAAGATACTCGCAACCTAAAACAAACATCTACCCTTAAACTTTTCGCAGAAAAAACGGGTGATGTCATCACACGCAACCACCAAACTCACTTTTTCCAACATAGTTTTGAATATGAAAGCAAAAATTATTCTGGCACGTTATCAATTAAAAGGACAGCGACGACTCGTTTGAGTCGTGATTGCCAAACTTTATGACGCTGTGCCAACGTTGTCTTTTCCTATGATGTATTTTTTAATAATTATCTTTCAATAGTGGAGAGATGGGTTTGGCTCATTAGAAGTTGTGGCTGCATCTATCCTACAACAATCTCTTCTATAGGAAGCAAAGGGGTTGCCTTTCCTTTTTTACCTTTGCTAAAAGCTTAAACTGTTGAAGAACCAAATTAGTCGCGGGGTAAACTTGGATAAAACAGATGTAATCATCTGCCAGCTGCTGCTGACTAACTCACGGATTTCCTATCGTGAATTGGCAGAAAAACTTGATTTATCCGTCACCGCCGTACACAACCGCATCCAATCCCTAATCGACATCTGCATCATACGCAAATTTACCGCGGGACTCAGCATTTTTGCAAAAAACGCCATTCACATATTCATTTACGGCAGCAGCAAAGCCACCTCTATACCTGCTGTAAAGCAAAGGTTGGAAACTCATGGATCAATTTACTGGCTTGCCGTTGGGGGCGGAAATATCCTCTATATCGGTGCTTACATCAAAAACCTAAGTGAACTTGAACCTTTGGTTAGGTTTGTGAAAGAAACCGCGCAGATACCTGAACCAACCATTGGATTAACAGGCTTAGTTATCCCCAGCCACATGCTAAACATCAAAATCAACCTGCAAACTAAACTCTATGAGCTTGACTACAAAATCATTCGTTCCCTAAAAGATGACTCCCGCAAACCCACCTCAACCATTGCCGAGGAACTGAGCGTTTCAACAAAAACCGTTCGACGGCGGCTTGCACGAATGGAAAACAACTTCCTGATTCAGTATTCAATTGAATGGTATCCTGACGCCGCAAACGACATCATGAGTATATTCCATGTAACAATAAAAGACAACGCAAACCCCAACACCCCAGCCATCATCTTTCAGAGGTATTATCCAAACACCATCTTCTACTGGAGTTTCAGCAACATCCCCAGTAGCTACGTTTTCATGATCTGGGCTCCCACCTTAAAAGAGGTAAAGGACATACGGGAAAGTATAGAGCAGAATCCCGCTGTACAATCTGTGACGCCAAATGTCATCTACACAGGTTACATCTTTCCCATATGGAAAGACCAAATTCCTTAATAGAAATAGGTTTTATTGACGGTTTTTTGAGCAACTAACATTGTTATAAATCTGTGTTAATGCTCTACTCTTGGGGCATAAAATTAGTGGGGTCTTTTTTTTAACCACTTGTAGTTAAAAAGGAACAAAACAGGCATTCCAGCAGGATTTTTTTTAACAGACCCCTAAACATGAAACTAAATTCTCCAACACCTATACACGCTCAGTAAAGGAGTTAAATAAAATGAGCGAATCCGCAATAATAATCGAAAATTTAACTAAAAAATATGAAGACAAACTGGCGCTAGACGACCTTAGCCTCCAAGTTGCCAAAGGCGAACTTTTCGGGCTGCTGGGACCCAACGGCGCAGGCAAAACCACCACCATAAGCATCCTCTGCGGACTGATTAAACCCACCAGCGGAACAGCCCAAATCTGTGGCTACGACATACAAAAAAGCCCTCAAAAAGTCAAAGAACAAATCGGCGTCTGCATCCAAGAAACCGCAATCTACCCCTACCTCACAGGCCTTGAAAACCTTGCACTATTCGGAAACCTCTACGGCATGAACAAAAAAACCATCAAAGAAAGAAGCAATATGCTGCTGGAAAAGATGGCACTCAAAGAAGATGCCAAACGCATCACGGCAAAATACAGCGGTGGAATGAAA
>JBJKPJ010000024.1:0-1691 GCA_046706605.1 Bathyarchaeia archaeon
GCATACAGTTAAACACAAATACAGAACCAAAACAATAAACACAAAAACTGCCAAAACCACAAAAAATTAAAAGGAAAATAGAAAAACAGCGAAAAAATTATTGTTTTAGCTCGTCAAAAAATCCGAGAAGAAGTTTCGCAACTTTTTCGCCGAGTTCGGTTTTAAGATAATACTTCTTTAGCGGGTCTATTCGCTCGCTTCTAGCTAAACCCAAAGATTCAATTTCAATCATTCTGGCTCTAAAAGTGCCATCGCTTAATGTTAGATTATTGTCTTTCATGAAGTCTTTTGCATCTTTCCATTTTCCTCGACCTGCGTAGAGTAATAGTAGACAGTCTATGGCGTGGTCTTTTTCGAGCATTGATTTGATAGCGGCTAGTTTGGGCTCAGTAAGTACGTGCTTAATCTTCTCTTCATCGACATTCTTCAATTGTTTTAGATCTCCCTTCATTGATTGATTATTGGAAAGGACGTCTAGACATTTAAACTATATTACGAAAGGCGACACATATCTGCAGACGCCTATCTCCCGAATAACACAATAATATTCGACCTTAATAAACATGCAACCGAGCAAGCAAAAAGCAAATCAACCACCAAAAAACCCAACTCAAAAATAGAATAACAATCAGAACACAACCCCAAAATGGCTTAAATACCAAAAAAGCATGCGCTGCAAACCTATCCCTTCAAGTTATATAGAAAGGCTTAACAGAACCCAAAGGTAATTTCCCCACAGAAGGTTAACCGTTGATTTCCAGCACAGACTACGAAGCCCCAACATGGAATCAAATCTACGAAATGCTACTATGCCAAGCCAAAAAAATCCAAACCCAAAACTACAAGTCTGACCTAATCGTCGGCATCGCAAAAGGCGGCGTAATCCCAGCGCGTATCTTAACCGACCTGCTTGAAGCTCCCCAATTAACCACTATCCAAACGGAATTTTACACAGACCTTAATCAAACAAAACAAGAACCCACAGTCAAACAAGCCCTAAACATCCTCATAGAAGGCAAAAAAACACTCCTTGTTGACGACATCGCAGACAGCGGCAAAAGCCTCCAACTTGCTTTAAACCACCTAAAACAGCAAGGCGTACAAGAAATCAGAACAGCGACCCTTTACTGGAAACCTCAATCTGCTGTAGTGCCAGATTTTTGGGAAAAACAAACAAGCCTCTGGGTGGTTTTTCCTTGGGAGCGAAAAGAAACTCTCAGAAAAATCATACAACACCAGCAGGGAAAGCGGGCATTAAATCGTGAGGTTACAAAACTTGTAAAAGCAGGCTTTCCCAAACAAATAGCAAGCAAGCTTCTAAAGAAAATGTAACGGAGCCAAAATATGCTGCAATACCTCAAAGATTTCGGCAAATACGTGGAAATAACAGGTTACCAAAAAGCAGAATTCACAAAAGCAGAAGCTTTGTTGAAAGCAAACCGAAAACAAATCCAAAACGATATCGCCATTCAATTTTTCGATGCCCAACAAATCGCAACCCACGAACATCTCTACTTTGCCATAATACATGCTCTTCAAGCTTTCCAAAACGGCACTAACCTATCAAAGAGCCCAGCTATGGAAACCATGCTCTACGCCTCAGCTATGCGGCAAATTCAAAAAGCTATTGAACGTTGCGGAATAAAACCTCAAACACGCAAAATAGCAGTAGTAATCGTGGGCGATGACCC
>JBJKPJ010000025.1:0-1264 GCA_046706605.1 Bathyarchaeia archaeon
ATCAGTGCTGTCTCATAAATATGTAAATAAATACGAATAAATAAAGGCTCGGAGAGCTTCTTGTGTTATAATGAATTTGCCATAATATCAATAAAATACAAGGAGGTCCGAGCCGTGGCACATTATAACACAATACTACATCAATTGACTGCAATTTTCCCAAGACACGATTTTGAACACTTGGCGAGGAAACATCACCATGGGCAGAAATTCCGCTCATACAACCGATGGAGTCAGTTCCTTGCCATGATGATTGCTCAACTATCCGGCCTCAAAAGTCTTAGGGATATCCGGGATACGCTCAAGTCTCAGGGGAAACGTATCTACCACTTGGGCATGAGAGAAACATCTCGGGCGACATTGGCTCGAGTCAACGAGCATCAGCCTCATGAACTCTACAAGGACATGTTTTACCGTATGCTCGACAAGTGCAGTAAAATTTCACCAAAACACCGTTTTAAATTTAATGGCAAAATCCTGCTGCTTGACACCACCACAATAGACTTATGTCTTGCAGTATTCCCCTGGGCCAAATTCAGACGGGCAAAAGGAGCAATCAAACTGCATTTTGGTCTTGATGCCGACGGCTATCTGCCGGCATTCATGGACCTGACTGACGGAAAATTCCATGAGATCAATTGGGCAAGGAATCTTCATAAAATTCCAACTGGTTCCTGCTTGGTGTTTGACAAAGGGTTTACAGATTATTCTTGGTATCAGGATCTTTGTGACCAAGGTATTTTTTTTGTCACCAGAATGAAGAAAAATGCCACACCAACATACCTCAAGAAACGCCCCGGTCGCAAACCTGTTAACGTTTCCAATGATCAAACAATCAAACTTCGCAAAATGGATTCTTCGTTAAGGCTTATTGCCTATACAGATCCCGAGACCGGAAAGGAATATGAATTCCTCACCAATGCCACCCACTTGAGAGCCCAAACTATTGCTGACTTGTATAAAGAGCGCTGGCAGATCGAACAGTTTTTTAAATGGGTTAAGCAGAATCTGAAAATCAAGACCTTCTTCGGAACCTCTTCTAATGCCGTTCTTACCCAGATATGGATCGTGCTTTGTGTTTACCTCCTGTTATCATATCTAAAATTCAAAGCAAAACTTGGGATATCTATTACCATAATTTTGCGTTTGTTACGTTTGAACCTCTTTGAAAGGCGTTCTCTTATTGAATTATTGAAACCGCCGGACAAACAACTAACCGTTTCTTCTCAGCTTTTGTTGTGGGACAAACTATGAGACACTACTG
>JBJKPJ010000026.1:0-2003 GCA_046706605.1 Bathyarchaeia archaeon
TCCATTTTTTGGCGAGTAATTTCTGGGTGTTTGGCTATGCTGGAGAGTTCCTTCGCTATTTCTTCTGGGGATTTGATAAAATATGTGACTTCTTCCGCTATAGCATTTCTTGGCATATCGGGGTACTGGGCTGTTTTGGGGTCTTGAGCAAAGGTTATGCCGCCTTCAGCTTTGATGAATTTTAGTCCTTCTGTTCCGTCGGTTCCAGTTCCGGAGAGGACTATTCCAATTGCTTGTGCTTTTCGTTCTATAGCCAATGAGCGGAGAAATTCGTCTATTGGCCTAAATGAAACGCCTTTGGGACGGAGCTTTAGAGTTCCGCCGCTTATGGTCATGGTTACTCCTGAGGGAATTACGTAGACATGGTTTATTTCAACAGGCATTTCGTTTGCTACTTTGGTTACTGGCATTTTGGTTGAGCGTGAAAGAATTTCTGGTAGGAGGCTTTCTTGAGTGGCCGCCAGATGCTGGATAACCACGAACGCTAAACCTGTGTTTTCCGGCAGGTTCTCCAGAAGTGTTTGGATTGCGTTTAAGCCGCCTGCCGAAGCGCCGATGCCTACGATGGGGAACTGGTCGATTTTAACTTGAGAAGATGCTATATTCTCGGCTGATCCGTTTTTTGTTTTTTTTTTTTTGAGTTGCCATGTCATTTACCTCAGTTGAAAAACAGCAGTACCGTTAATATCACTAATTCAATTAATCTATTTATAATTATCCAATGTAGTCATCGTGGTTGTAGCATTCTTTAAATGCAAGTCTAATTTATTCCCTATAGCTTGCATTCGTGTTTGTTATATTATCCTGTTTAGGTCTCAAGCCATCGATGTGCAGTTCCAGGATGAGTTGAGTTGTTTGCACAGAGGGAGGGCTCATACCCCGTTTGGGGTTAACTACGGTACGCCCCACCAACATTTCTGCTTTATTCAGGTTCTAAGTATTGATCAGTGGTAACATAGCTTTAAATGGCAACTGTGTATGAACGTAAAATCACGGTGCCATCCACGAACAAAAAAGCCATAGCAATCATAGTTCCCATCCTTATCGGCATTGTTGTTTTGTCAGCCATTATGGCTGCACCCAAACAAGCCCCGCCCACAGGAGAGAACAATCCTTCCCAAGCGCAGAGCAGTTTCGTTAAGGGCGTAAGCCTGTCTCCGCGAAGTTTTAACTCTTCGGACTTCACAGATTTCTTCCAGAAAGCAAAACAAGCAGGAACCATTGTATCTTGGGCTGGAGACTGGAACGACCTTAACTCAGACAACAACGGCGCTACAGTGGTTGCATCTCTTAGCTCAACTTACGGTTACGAAGCACTCATAGAGCTACAGTTCTTCAATCAATCCACTGGCGCTTTGTTCAGACCACTTGACACCGCCACACTTCAATCGTACAAAACTGCTGCTGTAGACTTTGCAAAACAATACAAACCAAATTATCTTGCCCTCGGTGTTGAAGTAAACACCCTGTTTGAAAAAGCGCCCAATGAATTCAATACTTTCGTGAACTTCTATAGCGATGTGTACTCAGCGGTTAAAGCAGTGTCTTCCCAGACTCAAATCTTTCCTATCTTTCAGCTTGAAAAAATGAAAGGGTTAAATGGTGGATTATTCGGCGGAACCAACGACGTATCTAAATCGGAATGGAGCTTGCTTGGCAAATTCCCAAACATGGATTTGGTCGCCTTCACAACTTATCCTGATTTAATTTATAAAAACCCAAGCCACATTCCATCAGACTATTACTCTGAAATTAGTCAACACACCACAAAACCCGTCGGTTTCACGGAAATCGGGTGGCACAGCACACCAAGCCCAGCAGGGTGGGAAAGCAGTAACACTGAACAAGCACAGTTTGTAACGGCGTTCTTTAATTTAACTAGCAGTTTGAATAAAGAGATGGCAATTTGGAGTTTCCTTTATGACCAAAACACCATTGAGCCATTTAACAGCATGGGCCTGTGGACAGCTAACAATGAAGCTAAACCTGCTTGGAACATATGG
>JBJKPJ010000027.1:0-9546 GCA_046706605.1 Bathyarchaeia archaeon
TGGTTTGCGGCACCTAGCACTTCTGCGCCGTGGACGCAAGGCTTGAGGTTTTTGATGTTGCTTTTGACAAGTGTTTCTATGGATTTCATGACTGTTGTTCCTTTGGGTGCCGCTGATTCTACGTTTCCATTTAACGTTAATCATATAAAGGTTTGGTTGATGGCTTTGGCGGTTGGTTTGGTGGGCTGAAAGGGTTTTAAGAATGAACAACCCACATTAAAATAACGCTACAGGTGGTTTTATGGGTGAAAAACTTGATAAAGAGCATGTTAAGGAACTACGCAGGATGGTTAAAGAAAAAGCCCCCGACGAATCCGCCGAGAAAGTTCTTGCCATCTTCTGCTCTCGCCATGGGCTTTCACAGGAAGAGTGCCGATACTACTATGATATGTTGGTGGCTGAGGGCAAAATTAAAGAAAAATAGCTTTAAGGCAAGTCCCCTTACTTTGTGCAGGGCTAAACTGTGAGTGAACTTGTCTTTGTAGGGTTAGGATTAAACGACGAACGCGGTATCACTGTAAAAGGCTTAGATGAAGCCAAATCTGCGGATACGGTTTTTATGGAAACCTACACCAGTCTCATGCCTGACTTTGACCTACAGAGGCTTGAGGCGATGACTGGCAAAAAAATCAATGTGCTCTCTCGATGTGACCTTGAAGACGACAACGGTAAGCGGATTTTAAAAGCTGCCAAAGCGGGCAAGGCGGTTTTTCTGGTGCCAGGCGACCCCTTCATCGCCACAACCCACGTGACGCTGCGCATTGACGCTGAAAAGCAGGGCATAAAAACCCGCGTAGTCCACGGCATATCCATCATGTCTGCCATTGTGAGCCTCTCTGGGCTGCATAACTACAAGTTCGGCAAAACCGTGACCGTGCCGTTTGCAGAGAATTTCTCTGAAACCCCATACAACGTGATTGCCCAAAACAAAAAGATGGGGTTGCACACACTTTGCCTTTTGGATTTGAATGCCAAAGAAAATCAATTCTTGTCAATTAGCCAAGCCCTTGCTATGCTACGGGTCGTAGAGGCAAAAAAGCATTTGGAGGTTGTCACAGCAGACACGATTGCGGTGGGAATTGCACGGGCAGGTAGCGATAATCCATCTGTTAAGGCTGATTTTGTTGGGGATTTGGCACGTTTCGATTTTGGGTTGCCGCCGTTTAGTTTGATTTTTCCTGGGAGTTTGCATTTTATGGATTTTGATGCATTGATTGCGTTTGCTGGTGCACCCGACGAGGTTAGGAGGCTTATATTATGAGCTTGGAAACATTAACCACTAAGTATATTTCGATGGCGGAAGCAGTGCTCAAACAGCTTGCCCGTACCCAAACGCCAATTCTTCTAACTGAGCGGAATGTTGGGGAAGTTTTGGATTGGGCAAGCCGCTATTTAGAGGATGCAAAGTATTATAAGGCTCAGGATAACCTTGAAACAAGTTTAACTTCGGTAGCTTACTGTGAAGGGCTACTGGACGCGTTAAGATTGTTAGGTGCAGTGAACTTTGAATGGCCAACCAAACCCGAAAACTCAAAATTGTCTTAGCCTCAGGCGTCTTTGATCTACTCCACTTGGGGCATGTGCGGTTTCTGGAGGATGCCAAGCGGGCAGGCGGAAAAAACACCAAACTGGTGGTTATAGTGGCTTCAGACAATACGGTGGAGAAGATGAAGGGGCACAAACCGATAATGTCCGAAGAGCAGAGGGTTGCGCTTGTGGAATCGCTTCGGGTTGTGGATTGTGCGGCGCTTGGTTTTGAGGATATGGATATTGAAGAAGTTATTTTAGAGATTAAGCCTAATGTGATTGCGTTGGGCTATGACCAAGGGGAGATGGAAAGGCAGGTTAAAAGTTTCGTGGCACAGCATAAATTACCTATTAAGGTTGTTCGGATCGGCAAGTTTGAGGCGGATAATTTAGATAGTTCCTCTAAGATTAGGCAACGAATAGTTGAGAAATTCTCTAAATAACGGTTGCACAAACATGGGTTGCGAAAAATACAAGCCAACATACATCTTAATTGCCCTGAACGTGGCTTTCTACATTTATGGCGCCATCGTTGGGGGAAACGCGTTTGTCACAGGCGACAACGTAATCTACCAGTGGGGCCAAGTTAACCTGTTTGTCTTCCAAGGCGCCTACTACCAACTGTTCACAGCCATGTTTGTCCACGCCTCCATCGTGCACATAACCGGCAACATGCTATTCCTGTTGATTTTTGGGTTACGAGGGGAAGAAATGTTTTCCTTGCCAGAGTTTCTTGCCATTTACCTTGTCGGCGGCTTAGTAGGCAATGTGCTCTCTTTGGTGTTTGGTCCCTACTTCATTTCTGTAGGGGCTTCAGGTGCAATTTTTTCCTTATTTGGCGCTTGCGTGATTTATGGTCGGCAATCTGTGCGGCAGTCTCTTTTGGGTGCCCTTGTGTATGCGTTCTTTTTGTTTTTCATAAACACTGGTGAAGGCGTCAACATCGTTGCGCATTTGGGTGGGCTGGTGTTTGGGTTGCTTTTAGGCTATTTGATTGCCGTCAGCCGCAAACCTGACCACCAAGAAAAAACGCATTATGGCTACTCGGGTACTTTGCCGTTTTAGCCAATTTGCGTGAAAACTTCAACTTTGACTTTTGCGCCGTTTTTGAGGTTGAGAGCTTTTCGCAGACAAACTGGCGCAATAATCTCCAGCACTGAAGCATCATAGTGACTTCGAAGCGCGGTTACTAAAGCACCTTTGACTTTGCCGCCAACCACTGCGGGGTACGCTTTAACCAACCCAAAGGTGCGGTCTTCGTTTTTGAACCCTGAAACTTCTATGGCGGGATATGCTTCCAGTTCCATGCGGGTTTTAACATCGTAATCCGAATTCAACTTTAAGTTAAGTGTACCTGGAAAGGGTTCAAACCCCAGTTTTTCCGCAAACTGCTTACAGTAATGTTCCTTTCCCAGATAGTAGGCGCCTTCGCCTAGCCCTGCAAAAACTGCGCCTTCCAACGTAACTGCGGGCGGGTAAGATTTTTCCATCAAAACCTTAAGGGCAGAGTACAGTTTTTTGAGTTCCAGTGTGCCCTCTGGTTCAATTTTGATTAAGCTACCCTCTGGCGTGATGTTGCGTAGTATCCAGCTCATGTGCTCAAGCTCAATTAGGTAGCGCGATGCGGTTTGCTGGGAAATTCCCAGTTTTTTGGCTAAAAAGTCGGTGGATATTTTTGCTGTTCGGTTGAAGGCGCCCATTTCTGCCAATTTTAAGAGCATGTAGAGGTGCTGCCATTGCTGCTTGTCAGTCAACACATAGTTCTCCAGTGAACTAGAAAAAATAGCGACCTATCTATTTAAGCGGCTCGAAACCAAACGGCTAAATGGCGCAAAAAATATACGTTAAGCTGTTGAGGCGACACCGATGGCTAACGTTTTTGACCAAATGGGCAACTACTGGGCAGAAATTGCAGACAAAAGCCACACCGAAGAGCAAATCCAGTTCCTTAAGAAACGCCTCAAACCAGATGGCTATGTTTTGGACCTTGCTTGTGGAACAGGGCGACATTTAATTGGGGTTGGCTCGCTGGGTTTTAAGGCAGTGGGTTTGGATGTTTCGATTAAGTTACTTAAAATTGCTAAGCAACGGGAGCAGCAGGTTCAGGTTGTCCGAGGTGATTTGCGGTTTTTGCCATTCAAATCCGGGGTATTTGCTGCTGTTGTAAGCATGGACACGAGTTTGGGGTATTTGCCATCCAAGAAGTCCAACCAACAAATTTTAGCTGAAGTCCGAAGAGCGATGAGTAAAGGCAGCGTTTTGATTGTTGATGTGTTTAACCGCAGTAAACTGATGGCAAAAAACCAAACAAAACCCGCTCATCCCAAATGGCAAGAGTACCCCAGTTTCTACCTAAAGCAAAAACGGACTCTGAGCTCAAGCGACAGGCGAATAAAAGATTTGTGGGTTGTTCGCGATAAGGCAACGGGGCAAGTAAAACGGTTTAGGCATTCAGTGCAGTTATTTTCGCAGGATGAATTGGGGGGTTTGTTGAAGGCGGCTAATTTTGTGGTTGAAGAGGTTTTGGGAAGCTACGAGGGCGAATTTTTTAGCGAGAGCTCTCCGCGGCTGATTTTGGTTGCTTTGGCTAAATGATGTTTTGCTATTGTTTTTCGGGTGATTGATTTGGTTTGGGGTAATAACAGTTATAAGCGCCCATAGAACATTCAAGAATCGTAAAAGATAAGTGACTTGGCATGAACGCTTGGAAACTTCGGCTTTCTATGGCTGCAACATTAGCAGTTATTTTTGGGTTAACCACACTTGTGTTCGCGGTTATTTTAACATGGGCTGGCATAGGCCTTAGCCTAATCACCATAGGCGTTTTTGTGGTTATCCTAAACATTGCCGAGTGGCTACTGTCGCCATATCTACTCGGAGACATCTATAAAGTTAAAGAAATGAAAGACAAAGAAAACCCCCAACTCCACAAAGTGGTTGCTGAATTGAGCAAGAAAAGCGGCATATCTAAGCCCAAACTGATGCTCTCACAAATTAAACTGCCCAACGCCTTTGCCTATGGTTCCCCTTTAACAGGCAGCCGCGTTGCTGTAACCCAGGGGCTTTTAGATAACCTTGATAGCGGCGAAGTTGAAGCGGTTTTAGGGCATGAGCTAGGTCACTTAAAACACCGTGACGTGCAGGTTATGATGGTAGTTTCTTTCTTGCCTGCGCTGTTTTATTACATTGGTTACTCGCTTCTGCTTTCAGGAATGTTCGGAGGAGCACAACGGGGTCGAAATGACTCCGGCAACAACGCATTAATCGGTTTTGCGTTCATGGCATTTTCATGGGTGCTTACCTTGTTTACGCTCTATTTGAGCCGCCTCCGCGAGTACTACGCCGATCGCCACAGCGCCTCCGTCGTTGAGAACGGCGCTGAACGCCTCTCTACGGGGCTGGTGACTATTGTTGAAGAAAGCAAACATGGATTTGGCAGCAAAAACAAAGAGCAAAAGAAAAATCCCGCTGCCTACAAAGCGCTCTTTATCGCTGACCCTGAACGAGCAGCCTCTGACTCAGAAGAACTTCACGCTAACCGTATAACAAACAAGTATGACTTGCTACGAGAGACCCTTGCAAAGAAGCCTACTTCGGCAGATAATGTTACGGAAATCTTTTCAACTCACCCAAACATTATCAAGCGGTTACGGGCGCTGCAGGAACTTAGCCAAAACCCTCGTGGCTACTAATACAGCACGCTTGTGTGGTTTAGGAAGGGGTTTATTCTTTTTTCTTCTCCCATTATAGTGGTTTCCCCATGACCTGGGTACACCAGCAAGTAATCTGGCAGGCTGGTTAGTTTTTTCAGGGAAGCAGCCATATCTTCCATGGAGCCGCCTGGGAAGTCTGTTCTGCCGATTCCTCCAGCAAACAAAGTGTCGCCTGTAAAAATCAGTTTTTCAGAGAGCAGGCAGATGCTTCCCGGAGTGTGTCCAGGTGTGTGTATGACTTTGAGGGTTTCGTTTCCAAACTGGATTTGGCTGTCCTCCTCAAGTTTAATGTTTTCTGGACCTGTTCCGCCCTCTAAGGACGCTATGAAGTGGGCATCTAATGTGTGGATGCAGATGGGCACAGGGTATTTTTCTTGGAAAAACGCGTCTCCCTTGACGTGGTCGTCGTGTCCATGGGTGTTTACGATGTACTTGATTTGTAACTCGGCGGATTCGATATAGTCGATGATTGTTTGGGCTTCGGAGGGAAAGTCAATTCCGGGGTCAATTATGATGGCTTCTTTTGTGTGAAAAGAACTTACCACGTAACAGTTTGTTGACAACATGCCAACTGTGAAAGTCTCAATCAGCATACAAACCAGCAGTGAAACATTAACGCTGGCTCAAAATAAACTATTTGCCCCAAACAATTGTTGCAGACAAAAACGAACCTTTAGGAGCCTATTTCCTGCAGAAAACCCGTGAGTTTTAGGATGCTTCCGCATTTAGCACAACTGATAACTAACTCAGCTAACTCGTCGTTGACGACTTTGGTGTCTAAGATTTGGTAGTTGTCTTCAGATTCATCATCGGGTGAAATTTGTTTTCCGCATTTGGGACATAGAAATGAGCCGTCGCCTTCGAGTTGGGCTAAGTCTATTGTGTACTCCAAGTGTTTTTTATCCAGCTTTTTCATCATCATTTTCATTCACTTCTTTCTATTGAAATTTTTTATTACGTCGTTATAGTTAATTAACGATTATGAATTTGTAGTCAGTACGCAAGATGTATTTAAAAACTTAACCAAAGAAAAAAGGAAAAAAAATTTTTTGTTTGCCACTGTTGCAATTAGGCTCCTGATTGGTTTTCAAACTTTTCAGGCGAAATGTAGTCACCAAATTTAGCCTTCGCCTCATTCAATCGTAGTCGCTGCATGTACAGTACGCCAAACAGTTCCAGCGGGGTATCAGCGACGTTTTCTTGATAGAAACGTGATACGCGTTCTATTTTTGCTAAGTTCTCAGGGACACGGATGGTGAATTGTTTTATGTAGTCTTCTTTTGCGTAATTTTTGTTCAGCACCCGTTTGAAGAGTTTGCTCAGGTCTTCGTATTTGGGTATGTAACCTGTGGGGGTTTTTATAGCGTCAACTTCGCCATGTACGCGCAGCTCCATCCATTTTATCCAAACATGCTTGTCTTGGGGGCTGTTTAGGTATTTGCCGTTTTCAAGTTCTTTAAGGAAGTAGTTTACGCCAAACACGATAGGCTGCTTTTGGAGTTTGCAGCCGAAATCCAAGTTGTTCTGGACGTTTTTGCCCAGAGGGATACTGATGAAGTCTTGGATGCTCATCATGTTGATTTCAGGAACCCCTTCTTTGCCAATAGTTGCAAACGTAGTTTCCGTTTCCAGTGAGGCACCGTAGGCGATGATGCCATGTTCCCAGCTGAAACTCTGCTGTACGGGCACATAGGCTTTTGCATCGCGTCCACCATACATGATGCCGCCTAATTCCACTCCATTGGGATTGCCTAGTTCGGGGTCACAGTTCTCCAGTGCTTTGAGGGCTACGGCGTAACGGGCGTTTTTGTGGGCGGCTGGCACATCGTTGCCTGCTTCGTCTTTTTTGCCTTCAAACCA
This sequence comes from Bathyarchaeia archaeon, assembly GCA_046706605.1. GTDB lineage: Archaea > Thermoproteota > Bathyarchaeia > Bathyarchaeales > Bathycorpusculaceae > Bathycorpusculum. Next base: position 7,101 of record JBJKPJ010000027.1, read on the forward strand.
AACTCCGCTATAGTTGCAGCCGTCTTTTGGCAGTTCCTGTCCCATGCCAAGCCAGTAGGGTTTGCCATCTTTTACCAATACGTTACTGAAGATGATTTCTCCAGGGCTGGTTAAAACTTTCCAGATGAGGGCATCTTCTTTTGGGTTAACGTCTTGGATGATGCCGAAAATGCCGGATTCCACGTTCACAGCGCGTGCAGTACTGTTGATATCTCGGATATAGGCGATGTCGTCACCAAGGATGGATTCACCTGGCAACATGGCTGTGCTGGTTTTGCCACAAGCGCTGGGGAATGCGCCTGCAAAATAGGTTTTACGTCCATCTGGGCCAAACACCCCCATAAGCAGCATGTGCTCGGCAAGCCAGCCTTCGCTGGATGCCTTGCGGATTGCCAATCGGAACGCGAGTTTCTTAAAGCCCACTGAATTGCCAGCGTACTGTGTGTTGACGCTGTAGATGGTGTTGTCCATATGGTCGATGTAGATGCGTTTTTTATCGACATCCACGCTGACCATGTCGCCGTTTAATTTTCCCGACGAATGTAGCACACGCAGAAAATCGCTTTTTGGTCCTGCCTTGACAAACTGCTCATAGCCTGGACGGTAAAGTAGGGATTCCGAGTGAGCCACATACCATGAATCTGTAGCTTGCAATCCCAAAATGGTGAAGTCGGAGTTTGCTGGTCCAAGAGATATGAAGCGGACTATCATGGTTTTGCCAACCATAGCATCCCGCAGGTAGCCTCGGACTTCCGAGAGCCCTTCTTGGCGGTCAATTTGGTTTAGGGCTTTGCTTAATGTGAGACCTTTGGGGACAAGGTATTTAGTTGCTTGCCGGTCGCGACCCTGATCTTGTTCTCCATCAAAATGGACAGTGTGCCCAGAGATGGTCAGGATTGCTTGTTCTTCGCCGGTTGCAACAGCTTGTTTACGTACGTAGGCAAGGTCTTCGTCGCTGTCGCTGCAGATGAAGATTTTCTGTGGATGACAAAGGTCGCTTTCTTTAGCGATAAATTCGTGGACGTTGGGGTTGTCTATGGCGCTGAGTTTCTGGAAATCTTTGGCGCCAAGTTTTGGTTCTAAAGCTTCAAGATATGGATTCATTGTGTTATTACACGCAAATTAGAGTTCGTTTACTGTTCCGGGGACACGTGGGAAAGGTTGACATTCCGCGATGTGTTTTACGCCTGCAAGCCAACCGACTAAACGCTCCAAGCCTATGCCGCCGCCCGCTGTGGGTTTTAAGCGTCCTTCTTCTGCCATCTTTAAGACAAGGGCATAGTTTTCTTTTTTGACTTCGTCGCGTTCAATTTTGGTTAGGATTTTCTTGTAATCGTATTCACGTTTGGCTCCTGAGAGGACTTCGCCGAACTGGGGCATGAACAAATCATAGTTGTCCCATTTTCCTGTCTTGAAGTCTTCAAAGTCATAGAATTCACGCGGGATGTTGGTTACCCAAACAGGCTCTTTTGTCTCTTTAGCAATGCCTGCTTCCCAATCTGATCCGTATTTGGCTTCTAGCTCGACGCGGTCATAGATTTTGAAGGGTGTCTTGGGCACCTCGAGAGTGTCACAGCGGCAAAGCGTGGTTAATTCGCTTTTCATGTCCCGCTTTAAGTCCTTAACCAAGTTAACTATGGCTTCTTCAACCAGCTCCATAATGTCTTTGGAGGAAGCATCTCGAGCTTCAAAGTCCAGCTGGGTGAACTCGTAGATGTGTTTGCCTGTTTTTGCGCGCTCAGCTTTTTCGATACGGATGTTGGGTGAGAGGATGAAGAGGTTGGGATAGGCGGTGGATGAGGCAATGAGTTTGTGGATGATCATGCTGGCGGTGGTGCGGACGGGTTTGCCATAGATGTCTACTTCAATTCGTTTTTCTATGGATGCGCCTGGGTCTGGCCAGAGTGGGTCGGTGCTTTGACTTAGCGCCACTGGGAGGAGCCATTGGAAGCCTTTATTCACAAAGGTTGAAGAGAGGCTCTTGAGGGTGTAAGTCATAATTTTGCCTATGCAGGCTTTTCTTTCGATTTCGGTTTCTGTTAATTGTTCTAGTGGTTTTGGGATTTCAATCATTTCTTGCGTGGTCAATTTGGATCCCTTTTGTGTGGGTGTACATTGCAGGGAATGTAATAAATTTTTTATAACAAAAGTTGATTATTTTACAATTAATACAAGCTTTTATACTTGTAACTTGTAATATTTACATATGAGCCTAAAACTCGACGAAAAAGACCTTGCGATACTAACAATCATCCAAGAAAACAGCAAACTAACCGCCAACCAAATCGCCAAAAAAATCAACGCCCCAATCACCACCATATTCGCCAAAACCAAACGCATGCAAGAAATGGGCATCATAAAACAATACGGCGCCATCCTCTCCCCGGAAATACTCCACCGTGGCACCGCCGCCGACAACCTAGCCGCAGGAACTTAGAGCGCACCT
>JBJKPJ010000028.1:0-1646 GCA_046706605.1 Bathyarchaeia archaeon
GTTGCTTGGGTAGACAAGGGTGACACAGCTGAAGACCTCCTAAAATGGCGTGAATCCTACGTCGCATCTATGCTGGTTGTCCGATATGCTGATGTCCTAATTATGCATGGTGCCGACGGATGGGCACAACTGCCAATCACGGTGCTACGCCAAAACATCTACACTGACCCACGCAAACCCGTCGCAGTTGCTCCTGGCCTTAAAGTCTACGGAACCCCAGATGAAAACTCACCAGTGCTGTTCACCTCAAACTTCGCATTAACTTTCTATACCGTAGCCTCAGACATCGAAAGCAACAACCTAAACGCCTACCTCATTGTGGTTGACACTGAGGGCGCAGCAATTGACAGCGGAGTTGCAGGACGCAAACTCACTGCAGACAAAGTAGCCGAAGCCATTAAAGCCAGCGGCATTGAAAACAAAGTCAAACACCGCAAAATCGTCATCCCAGGCAAAGCCTCACGCATCAGCGGCGAAATCGAAGAGCTGTCAGGCTGGAAAGTCCAAGTCGGACCACGCGACAGTAGCGAAATCCCCAAGTACCTCATAGAGAAATGGCAACCATAAAGCTGCCCTCTTTTTCTTCTTTTGTCTAAATCTGTTTCTGCATTGAAGACCCTTAAGTTCTATAGCAAGTTTTATTTTAAGGAACTGACAACCAAATCTACTGGGAAATGAAATGAAAAGCTTGGTCGTTTACTATACAAGAACAGGGAAAACTAAATTCGTTGCAGAAACCATCGCTGCTCAGCTTTCCGCAGACATCGAGGAAATAGTTGATCTAAAAAAGCGTGGTGGCACTCTTGGCTGGATAGCGGCTGGTAAGGATTCTTCGCAGGAAAAAGAAACCGAAATTGCCCCAACCAAGTTGTCGCCCTCAAATTATGACCTCATCATTGTCAGCACACCCGTCTGGGCATGGCGTCCTACACCAGCAATACGCACCTACATAAAACAAAATGACCTCTCTGGCAAAAAAGTAGCGTTGGTCTTAACCTGCGATGGAAACCCTAAGGAAGCCGTTGAGCGAACTAAACTGTTGGTGCCTAATTCTACTTTAGTTGGTGAGATAGTTTTACCCAAACCGCTCGGTGACAAGGAAGAAACAGAAAAGAAAATCGCTGAATGGTGCATAACTCTAAAAGAATCATAAGCCGACAATAACCCCCCTGCGTTAGTAATTCTTTTATAATTAATTTAGTTTCTAGATTTTGGTGATTTTGTTGGATCATACAATTGTTCATTTTGAAATTCCTGCAAATGATATTGAAAAACTTAAGAAATTTTATAGTGATTTGTTCGGATGGACCATGAATAAGTACCCTGGACCAACAGTCTACTACCTTGTGGGAACTGTTCCTGTGGACGAAAAAACCATGATGCCCACTCGACCTGGTGTCAACGGAGGCCTCTACGAGAGGAAAGATGCCACTATGCCTGATATGGCTAAGCCAGTAAACTACATCTCAGTTGAGTCAGTGGAGGAATACAGCAAGAAAGTCGAAGCCTTAGGCGGTAAAATCGTGGTGCACAAAATGGAAATTCCCGGTTTAGGGTGGTGGGTGCTGGCACTTGACCCCGAAGGCAACCTCTTTGGCATGTTAGAATACATGCAAAAATAACTGCTTTCCGAGCACAAATTAAGG
>JBJKPJ010000029.1:0-21321 GCA_046706605.1 Bathyarchaeia archaeon
AAGCACTACTTTGGCGTCTACGACCAAACCCAAGACTACGATAAACGAATGGAACAATGGTACCAGCAGCGGATGCCTGGCTTGCGGCAGTGGAGTGCCGTTAGACCCATCTCAGGCTTAATTGTGGAACGCATTCTCACCAAACGTTACCCCACCCAAGCCGCGCATCAGCGTTCCTGTCACAGTTGCCATTTTCAAAACCAAGACATCGTGCCATGCGGTGACTGCAGCAAATGCTTAGGCATCCAATTGTTTCTTTGTGCAACCAACATCAACCCAGCTATCATGGGCTACACAAAAACCAACATCACCCTGTTCCCTCAACGGTTTGCAAAGTGTGGGCTACGGCTAGATGAGGACGAACGGGAGCATGCGGCTTTTTTAGCAGCCAAAAACGGCATAGCTATAACTGGAGCGAGACATGCGCACGTTGAGAGCATTCATCTACACCATGAAACGGGGGATTTACATGTGGTTCCCAGACAGTTTCGAATACCCATTATGGACATAATCAGGCAGTACACAAACGGCTACACCAAACTTGAAGCAAACAATTGGGTCCCAGCGGCTGAACCTAACTTAACGCCTTAACCATTCGAACAGCATCGTGTGTACCGCAGTGTTCATATTTGTAATAACCCAAAAGTCTCTCTTTGATTGTGTAGCCTGCTTTTTGATAGAGCAAAATGGCGGGTTTGTTGCCTTCGGAAACTTCAAGTTGCGAGGATTTTATTCCGCGGCTTTTCATATCTGTTTCGGCTGCTGCCAATAACCGTGTACCTATCCCTTGGTTTTGGTGGGGCAAATCAACGTCTATGGTTTCGATGCAGCCAATTTTGCTTCCCTTCCGATAAAGCACTATCACAAAGCCTTTAACAATCGGACCCGCGGTTTCCATTAAACAGGTGCTATTGGCTTTCAAAATCAGGTATGCCAGTTGCGGTTTGGGGTATGCTGTGGCTCCAGGGAAGCATCGCTTCTCAATTTCCACTATGGCATCGATATCGGTTGCGATTGCTTTGCGAATATGCGTGGGCTGTTTTTTTTCCATGCCTTTAGCTTCAGAAGCACAATATTTGGGGCTGCTGGGATAAAGGTTTCCAAAGCCGCTTGGACGAAGCTATTTATTGCTGCACAACGGAGGAGTAATTGAAAGAAGGGAAAAAACCTTGAAGCAACCAGTAAGAGACTATCAATTCACTGAAAACATGGGCGTAAACGAACTTGTTAACCAAATGGAGCAAGCGTGGGGTTTCACTGCGGGCAAACTTGCCCAGGGCGTTACCGTCATGCAGGACATGATTGCTTCTAAAGGCTGCGTTAAGTTCCTCTCGTTTCCAGCTGACATATGCGCCACAGGCACAAGAGGCGTAATCAAAGAGCTTGTGAAACGCAAACTTGTCGACATACTTATTACCACCTGCGGCACCCTTGACCACGATGTTGCCCGCTGCTGGAAAGACTACTATCGAGGCAGCTTTATTATGCACGATTCCAAACTGCACCGTGAAGGCTTAAACCGTCTTGGGAATGTGCTGGTTCCAAACGACAGCTATGGCATCATCATAGAGCAGAAAATCATCGGTATGCTTGAGCAACTCTACAACGAAGGCAAAAAAGAATTCTCCACCGTTGAGCTGTGCCGTGAAATCGGTCTGCGTTGCTGCAACGAATCCTCAATTCTTTATTGGGCAGCCAAAAACAACATCCCCGTCTTCGTGCCAGGCATAACCGATGGCTCAGTGGGCTACCAACTGTGGTTTTTTAGCCAAGACCACAAAGACTTCCGCATAAACCTTCTCAAAGACGAAGGCGACCTAAGCAACATTGTTTTCGACGCTAAAAAAAGCGGTGCCCTCATCGTGGGCGGCGGCATAAGTAAACACCACACGATTTGGTGGAACCAATTCAAAGACGGTTTAGACTACGTCGTCTACATCACAACCGCTGACGAGTGGGATGGCAGCCTGAGCGGCGCGCGACCCCGAGAAGCGGTTTCATGGGGAAAAATCAACGAAAAAGCCAAACGTGTGATGATTGAAGGCGATGCCACCACAATAATGCCCATAATGACAAGCGCTCTGCTAAGTAGGCTGAGCAAAAAGAAAACCGTCTAACTAACGAGCCATTCAGGTTATGCAGGAACAGCCAGAAACCGCTCAACTAAGTGAAAAGTTATGGGGTTCAAGGGCGGAGAGCCAGAAAAACGTAAAAATGATTCGAAAAGAAATAAAAGTTGGGCGTTTATTGGACGCCTTTGAATAGCCAACTCATATCGGGTCCTTTGCGTTTTTCTGGAACCCGCTCAGCCAGTGCGTGGCAAATCAGCGGCAGGGCGATGGTTATGTCGCAGTAACATACCGCTCGTGTGCCTGTTTGGCTATTGATTTTGCCCCAGCTAATTGCTTCTTCCAATGTGCAGCCCGACAAGCCACCCCACTGCGGAGCGTCTGCAGTGATTTGAATGGCATATTTGTGGGGATAATAGTATTCTTGCAGAGATTTGCGTAAGCCGCCTTTTCTGCCTTCTACACCTTTATCTTCCGTCATGGGAGAGACGGATATGGCAATAAGCTGCGTGAGGTCTTTGGGAACGCCTCCGCCAAGATAGACCACGCCCACTTCTTTGGTTTTGGTTCCGATGCTTACAAACTGGTCAAACTCTTTGACGCTGTCGATGTGGACGGTGTGTCCTTGGTTTTTTGCCAACAGAAAAGTCTCACCATACGCGCTGTCAACCATGGCTGGGCTAAAGATTGGGACGCCATTGGCTGCGGCTACTGCGGAGATAGCGGGAATGTTTTTCTTGTCAAGATACTTGCCCAGTAAGTAGAGGAATTCGGCTGACGTGTAGTTGTATTCGGTTTTGCAGGTCATGACAAAGTCGGTGACGAGTTCTTCCATTTTGCGGTAGTCGGTTTCTTTGCCAAATACGTCGTAGTAGCGGTTTACGTCGGCGTTAAGGAGCGCTGCGTCGTTAACCATGTGGTCTCCCTGCCAATATCCCAAGCCCATTGCGTCTACTATGTCTTCGGATATGTTTGCGCCTGTGGAAACCAAGACGTCAATGAAACGGTTTTCTATAAGCCAGTTAATTATTGTCCATTGCCCCGCGGTGCTCATGGAGCCAGCAAAGCCCATAGCGATGACTAGGTCTTTTTCTTTTATCATGTTTTCCCAGACATCTACAGCTTCGCCGAGTTTGCGTCCTTGGTATGCAGTTTTACCCATTTCTTTTAGGAGTTGTGAAATTGGTTTTTGTTTGGTAACCTTGATTGGTTCAAGTTTCTTTTGAAAATATGGATCCTCACTCATTTGGATGCACGCCTCGCTTTTACATTAATGGGCTCGTATTTGAAATTTGTTATCACAAAAACCTGCAAACAACCCTAACAAACGCCCAAAACCCACCGCATGAAAAGGACGCCTATAGACTTTTCTAAACAACAACCATTAGAAGCGTTTACGATTGATTTTTAGCCAGATTTTTCTTTTAACAAAGACAAACGATGTTATGCTGGTTATGAGAGTTGAGATTAACACAATCATGTTTGCTAAAGTGAAATACGAAAAGTCGTAAATCATAGCCAACGCAATCGCCAAGAACAAATAGGACGTTACTGCTCCGCATGCCAGTTGCAGTGCAGTGACAATTTTTCCTCCCTGTCCAACCTTGGCCTTTAGCCAGTTTAGGGAGGATTCAATTTTTCCGTGGACATCTGGGAGGTCATCTAAAACTAGTGTTGTTCCGCCCAGCATGAAGAACCTGCCGATGTTTACATCTATACTTGTACTGTTTATGAAAAATATGTTAAATATTGAAACTGGTGTGAAGGCCACTATGTAGATAGCTGCGCAAGCTAAAACCAGAAAGCCGTAAAAGTAGTGGTGGAAAAGAAACCTGCCTGTGTGCAGTGAACGCCCCAGTCCAGCGCTTGGAAAAATGTTTATGATGGCACCTGTTATGAGCACCCAAAACACGGTTGCGCTTATCAAAAACGGAGCAAACGGCTGCCAATTTGTGTAGCGCCAGTAAAACCCTGCTAAAATTCCTGTGGCGCAGCCGATGGAAAGTAAGGCATTAAAGAGGAGTGTTACGCTGAATATTTTTTTGCAGATAATCCAACAGTGTGCAAGTTTTGGGCTTGTCATCGTGGCTTTCCTTTTTTGTTAGAAATTTACATTTCATTTTGAACTTGGATGTTTTTGAAGGTTACGGATAAAAACCCCCAAATTGGCTGATCCGTTTTTGGGTCAACTACATTTTTTCTGGTGCGACCACACCTATCAGATTTAATGCGTTGTGCATTGCAATTCGGATGGCATCCGTTAATGCTAAACGCGCGTCGCTAAGCTCCCGCGAGTCGGCTTTTAGCACCGGATAAGCGTTGTAGAAGGTGTTGAATTTGTCTGCCAATGCATTCACGTAGTCTGCAATCATGTTGGGTTTATAGTACTCTGTGGCTTCAATGAACATGTCTGCAAACCCAGCAAGCGCTAAAATCAGTTCCCGTTCCAACTTTTCTGTCAGCATCCCAAACGCTGGGTTTTCTGGGCTTCGGGCAGCTTTTCGCAGTATGCTGCAGGCTCTTGCATGAGTGTACTGCACGTAGGGTGCACTGTTGGTTTCAAAGTTCAGCACGCGCTCCCAAGTAAAAACTACTGGTTTTGACGGGTCAACATCCACAAGTGCATACCGAACAGCACCCAACCCCACAAAGTCAGCAATCTCTCTTTTTTCTTCGTCTGAGAGCATTGGGGAACGCTTCGAAACCTCTTCATAGGCTCGCTGAACCGCTTCACTTAGCACTTCATCAAAGGTGATGTAGTGTCCTCTTCGACTGCTCATTTTGTAACCTGGCAACGTAACAAGGTTGTAGGCAAAATGCACCAAATTCTCGGCATCATCGCCATAACCTAAGGCGTAAAGGGCGATTTTTAGATGCAACTGCGCAAGGGACTGTTCCATGCCGATAACGTTGATAACTTTTTGGGCTTGCTTAAACTTCCAAAGCGTGTAGGCAACGTCTCTTGTAGTGTATAAGGTTGTTCCATCAGCTCTGCCAAGAGTTAATGGCGGAACCTCATTGTTTGGATTCAACCTCAACTTCTGCTTCAAATTCAATGTGGTGACGACTTTCTCTGCATCAAACTCTAGCACGCCATTTTCGCTGAAAACAAACGGCGAAGCTTGCAGTTTTTGCAGCACGTCACTGACTTGTGCGCTCCAAACAAAGTCGCTTTCCCAATCCCACGAATCATACGTTACCCCAACATGTCGCATAGTTTCTCGAAAGCCTTCGAGGCATAAATCGCTGACTTCGCGGATGAGCTGCTTGGCGTTGGGTTGGCCACTTTCGTATGCGCGGTTTAAACGGTTAATTTCCTCTTCAGGATTCTGGTCTGAGCTGATTTGCGCTGTTAAAGCCTCAAAGAGAACAGGATATTTTGTTTTGAGTTCCGCCGCAATGGACATCCATTCGTCGATTTCCCTGTTTATTTTCGCTAAATCGTTTGGTCCTTCTGCGTTTTCGCGTGCTCTTTTGAGCCGATTAATCTCCACAATGCAGCTGGTTACGGTGTAGATTTTGCCCACAAATTGGTCGGATTTCTCGGTGGGTTTAGGTTTACCTAGCTTGGCGTAGCCGTAAGCAACAACAGAGGATTGTCGTCCAACGTCGTCGATGTAGTAGTGCCTTGAAACTTGGTGCCCGCGGTACTGCAAAATCCGCGCCACCGCATCACCAATCATGGGGTTTCGAGCTTGCCCAATATGGATTGGGTGTAGCGGGTTTACGCTAGTGTGTTCCACAATGATTTTTTTCGGCTCATCGGTTTTGACAAACCCATATTCAAAATTTAACTGCTTAATTGACTCCAAGGTTAAAGCGGCGAATTTGGAGAAGTTTAAGTGGAAATTTATGTATCCTGCACCTGCTGGCGCAACTTTTTCGATTAGGTCAAAGCTGGATTTGTCCACGGCTGCTGCAAGCTGTTCAGCCATGGTTATGGGTTTTTTGCCTAGCTTTTTAGCTAGCTCAAAGCAAAGTGAGGATGCCAATTGGCCATATTCTATGTTTGGGGTTTTGTTTAGCGTAAAATTGGGTTGGTTCACTTCTGGCATGGTTTTGGCTAAGGCGTTTGCTAGTGCGGTTTGGCATTCTTGGCGGAATTGGTCAAAGGGATTTTGGGAAACCATCAGTTCAATCTCACCTTTGGTTTGTTGCTTTTGGCTAGTTATGCTTTTAATGTAAAAGCGTACTTATCTGTGTAATGGATGCAAAACTGCGATGAAAATAAAACTGGTATACTCCGAGAAATGTTTAGGCTACGGCACATGGCACATCGAGGGACCGCAACGTGTTAAAGTTGCCCACGACATCTTGCAAAACAAAGGCTACGAGTTTGTGGAGCCAACCGCGGCAACTGACGATGAAATTTTAGCAGTTCACGACGCAGACTACCTTTTTAACCTAAAAAAAGGCTTGGTTGCGGATTCAGATACGCCAGCATATGACAGAATATACGATTTCGCTGCGCTTTCCGCTGGAGCAGCCATTTTAGCAGCAAAAATCAACGGTTTTTCCCTAACACGCCCGCCAGGACACCATGCAGGAAGAAACGGTGCAGCGCTGGGCGTTTACACGCGTGGATTTTGCTACCTAAACAACATCGCAATCGCCATCAAAGAACTGGACAGAAAAACCTTGATTTTAGACATTGATGGACACCACGGCAACGGCACCCAAGAGATTTTTCAAGGCGACAAAAAAATCGTCTACATCTCGCTACATCAATCCCCCAATTATCCCGGAACAGGAGCCTTCACGGAAGATAACTGCATCAACTTTGCGTTACCGCCAAACTGCGGAGCAAAAATGTATATTGAAACTTGTGACAAAGCGTTGAGCAGTGTGGATTTGAAGGGATTTGAACAGATTGCTGTTTCTGCTGGTTTTGACACTCACATGGGCGATTTGGCTTCTTTGGGGTTAGAAGAGAAAGATTATTTTGTGCTTGGTGATAAAATCGCCAAAATCGGGTTGCCTACATTTTTTGTTTTGGAAGGTGGATACATAGGGGAAAATGTAGGAAAAGATGTTGATGGCTTGCTTAGGGGCTTAGAAAACAAGTAAGCTATTTGTGTTTTTTCTCTATTGTTTTCTTGTTTAATTCTTGCAGTTTTTCAGTGATTTTCTCTGAGCGGTGTTCTGCACCAGCCAAAAGCGATTTGTAGTCTTTGTTTTTGATAGCGGTGGATAATTTTTCGGTTTCTGCAGGCAAATTAGCTAAAGCATCATTGAAAAGTTTGTCAGCCGCTTCGTCTGAGTCGACGACAACTAAGGCTTCTTCGGGGCAAAACTTGACGCATTGTGGGTCACCATCACAGAGGTTGCATGCGATTGCTTTTCCTGATTCAGCATGAATTATTATTCCACCATGATCGCAGGCTTGCACGCACCAGTCACAGCCTTTGCATTTGGATTCATCAATAGTTATCAGTCCTGTGGATTCGGATTGGGTGATTGCTTTTTCTGGGCATGCTTTGACGCATTTGGCGTCTGTGCATCCTCGGCAAGCTAAGGCAAAGTTGAAAACGGGTGCCATTCGTACAACACGGATTCTGGCGCGGATGGGGTTCCACATGCCTTCGCCTTTTTCTACTGTGCATGCATATTCGCAGATTCCACAACCGATGCATTTGCTTGGGTCAACTGCTACGAATTTTCTTTCAGATTTCGCCGACATTCTACTAAACCTCTTGGTTGGTAGCATATGACTGTACATCATAGTCTTTTATGCGTTACCTTAAAAAAACTTCAAATTCATCAAGAATTAGCGTGCAAACTATCTTTTGTGCTGTTGCAAAATTTTTCTATAGCCCCTTATATGTCCCCTCACAGACACAGAATCTAAAGCATATAAGGCAGTTTGTCTGATGAAGAGATGCTTGTCTAAATGCAGAATTACTTATGGGTGTTGGTGGTTTTCAGTGTGTGTTTTGGTTTGGGGTTTTTTCAGAGTGGAGTTTGCCGCCTGTTGCCCAGTTTTCTTTGGGTTCTTCGATTAAGATGATTGTGGTGGCTTCTGTTGGAATGCCTATATCGGTGAAAACTTGGGTTATTCCTTGGACGATTTTTTTCTTGTTTTCAAGGGTTATTCCTGACCAAAGGTTTACTTGTACTACTGGCATATTTTTTCCTCATGTTCCATCAAGGGGTTGTCGTTGATTAATTTTTCTGAGGGTAGTTTGGTGGGTTGCCGTAAAAGTTAAGGTGGATGACCTTTACCGTTTGGGGTGATTTGGTAGAGACTGAGAGTATTTGTTTGGGCCAGTTATGTGTGTGGCTGTCCATGTGAGTTGGTTGGGGAAAAGTTGCACCAGCTTTTGCTTCTCGGCAATGCTGAAGCCCCAAAGGTTTGATGTATGCGCTTCTTCAAACGCGTGCAGCCAGTAATGCAACCGACATACTATTATTTGTGAGAAAGTACCAATGAGATCAAGAGAGGCGTTGGTCTTGAATGCAGAAAACGTGTTTAAAATAGCAACGACCTATTCCAGAGTCCGCGAGTTCCTGACAAGCAAGGGTTGGGAATTTCTAGGAAAAGATGAGGAAATGGAGATGGATTCGTTCAGACACAAGAAGACCGGGAAGACGGTTTTCGTCGAGGACATTTCAGAGGACTTTCCCGTGACCTTTCTTATGGGCGAGCTTAGCGTGCCAGAGTTCAGTATCATTGCCAGCGAATTGAAGCCGAAAATAGAGTTGCTGGAAGTTGACAGTAGTTGGGAAGGTAAACCGACGACCATCGTGGTCGCGATGACAGAAGAGCAAGTTAGGAACATGTTCGGCAGAAGAACAAAGATGAGGAAGCTTGCGGCATCCTCAAGCACCAATACTGTTAAGAGCCTGACAAGAGAGAGCTAAAATTAAGAACGAAGGCAGTGTGGAGTAATTGGCACTTGCAGGTTTTTGGAATTAAGAAAAGACCAGCGAAATATTGTTGTTGCGACTGCAAGAGGAAGCTAACTGCGCGTTCAAAGACTCCTAATGGCGCAAAATCCCTGATAGCCAGAAGAGATGCAAGAGTTGCTCTGCGAAATATAGAGGGTCACTTTACAGAATGAACAGAAAAATAATTGTTGGTGTGTGACAAATGAAAAATGATGAGTGTACAATTTACATAATGAAGGGCAAGAAATGCGTCAATAAGTTTAGGAAGAGTAAGGATGGTTGGGTTTTAACCATTGGGGCTGGTCGAGCATTTCCTTGTAGCTGCGAGCAGATGGTTTCCCATATACTTCCTGCTTTAGCATTTGGAAGCGAGAAAGGATTAGAGGTTAAGGTCATTCCTGATAACTTTAAAGAGGGCCTAAAGAGTTTAAACTAAATTTTGTAAACGGGCTGAGCTCATAGAGACTTGAGCTCGGCAAGTAAAATACTCAGAGCCAGAAAAAGCCGATATAAAGAGTGACAACCCTTACTAACATTTGGTCGTCTGGCAATGGATGTTGATTTTGGAAAACTGCCCTTTTAACGTCACTTTCAGGTCTGCAGCCGAGAAAAATTCTTCCAGAAAAGAAGTAATGAATTTCATAGGCAATTCAGATCCTAGTATTAGAGTGAAATCGTCTTTGGAGACCTTTATTACTTTAAACAAGTTACATGTTTCTAGTCTGTTTAACAGGTCTTCAACCGTGAAAACTTTGTTTTTAAGCTCTTCTGCGTGAAAACGAGCGATTTCTCTATATTCCGTCCAAAACTTCTCTTGGTCCTGAGATGACTGTATGAAGTCAAGAAATAGGTGCCAATGATCAACATCGATAATCACATGTTCACCAGTTGACAGCAGATTCAAATAGGCAATAATTTTTTGTTTTGGCAACAACCTGTTCTCGTTGTAAAAATTGAGAGCTCGCCTTATTACTTCGCTATTAGACAAGTTATCCTGATTTCCGATTTCTTCAACGAAATTCAGTGTTGTTTCATCAAGAACTGCAGTTATTTTTTTTATTTTCTTAGCGGCGCGGACCAACTTTATTTTCCTTCATTTAACTCATAAAACCTCGCAGAGAGCGGTAGTTTCCTCTTTTATAACATCGAGAGCCATTCCGGGGATAATTCTTCGAATACCATTTAAACTTAGCAATTGACTGACAAAGGTTGATATTTCTGAATTGTCTTTAAATTTTGCAGTTAAGACAATGTCGAAATCCCCTGTTATGTGGTAAATAGATATCACATTTGGCATCTTGGCAATTGTATTTTTAACATAATCAACTCGGTTGTCGGTTTGGACGAGAATTACTGCTGTCTCTACATAACCCAGTTTTGTGAGATCCAAGATAATTGTAAACCTTTTCAGGATTCCTTCGTTTTGCATATCTGTTACTCGCTTCATTACGGTTCCTTGTGCTTTGCCGAGTTTCTTTGAAACTTCACGAAGACTCAACCTACCGTCTTCTCTTAATAATTTCAGAATTTGAAGATCCGTCCTGTCAATTGTTCCTTTTTTCATTCTTCCTGCCTCTGAACTCTTTTTCTCTGCTCCATCTATTTGCTCAAATTTCCCTCCTCGTGAGTTAGATGTTTAGCTCTCTCTGGAATACAGCTCTGATCGTATAAAAGCCTGTTTAAGATTTATTCATAATTATTCCGAAAAATAAGACAATTATTCAAGTTATTGGGATTAACCAGAATATATGTCACATTTTTCTGCATTTTGCCGAACAAATCACAACCACCTTTAAATCGCCTGAGAACCTTAGTAGAAGATCAGATAACACAAAGAAGGAAAAAAAAATGAGACAAATCGCCATATATGGAAAAGGAGGCATAGGAAAAAGCACAACAACCCAAAACTCAGTTGCAGCATTGGCTGAAATGGGCAAAAAAGTTATGCTGCTGGGATGTGACCCTAAAGCAGACTGCACCCGTCTTCTCCTTCATGGAAAACGACAACCCACCGTGCTGGATATTCTCCGTGATGGAGGCGGTGAATGTTCCACAGCCCAAATCAGTAACGCGGGTTATGGGGGCGTAACATGTGTGGAATCAGGAGGACCAGAACCAGGCGTCGGTTGCGGAGGAAGAGGTATCATAACCTCTATTCAAACGCTGCATGATTTAGGTATGTACAAAGATGACTTAGACTTCGTATTCTACGACGTGTTAGGAGATGTAGTCTGCGGTGGCTTTGCTATGCCCATTCGAGAAGGTTATGCGCAAGAGATCTATATCGTCGCTTCAGGTGAGTATATGGCGCTCTACGCTGCAAACAACATCTGCAGAGGTATCAAAAAATTCGCTGAGGCAGGACACACCCGATTAGGCGGCATAATATGCAACTCAAGAAAGGTTGAAAATGAAGAAGCTCTGGTAGCCCAGTTTGCTAAGCGAATAAACAGCAAGTTGATTCAGTTTATTCCAAGAGACAACATTGTGCAGAGAGCGGAAATTAACCGAAAAACCGTAATAGACTACGATAAGTATTCTCAACAGGCGGATGTTTACCGCAGTGTGGCGCGCAAAATAGTCTACAACACCGAGTTTACTGTTCCAACGCCAATTACCCTCGATGAGCTTGAGAACTTGATGCGTGAATTCGGTATCGCGGATTAGTGAAGAATAATGCTTAGTGTTACAGAGTCTGATTCTGCACGTAAGAGTTTATACTCTCAGCAGGTCAGTCAACATCCATGTTACGGTTCAGAAGCTCACTTCAAATATGGCCGCATCCACCTACCTGTTGTCTCCACATGCAACATAGGTTGCAACTACTGTATCCGAAAATATGATTGCATTAATGAAAGCCGTCCGGGTGTAGCCAGCAAAATAATAACTGCCAAAGAAGCAATCGAAAGAGTTCGCGTAGCCGCACAAAGAGACCTCCGTTTACGTGTAGTGGGTATTGCCGGACCAGGCGACCCCTTGAGCAGCAACGTTACATTCGACACGTTACGTCAAGTGCAAAAAGAATTCCCGCACTTAACCCGTTGCATATCCACAAACGGGCTATTGTTGCCAGACAAACTTGATCAACTCAAAGAAGCAGGCGTAACTGCGCTTACCATAACCATAAATGCTACAGACCCAGAAGTGGGTTCACAAATCTACTCGTTTGTCCGCTATAAAAATCAGACTCTTCATGGGAAAGCTGCGTTTAAACTGCTTAGTGAAAAACAGTTGGAAGGGCTCCGTGGCGCCGCCGACGCAGGGATAGTTGTGAAAGTGAACTCGGTTTACATTCCAGGAGTAAACGCTGAGCATTTAATGAAGGTTGCAGAAACCGTTCGCAGTTTAGGTGCCTACGTCATGAACATCATGCCATTAATTCCTCAAGCAAAATTCGCACATATTCCTGCGCCTTCTATGCAGGACATTCAACGAATAAGATACGAATGCGAAGGTATCCTATTCCAATTCCACAACTGTATCCAATGTAGAGCTGATGCCACAGGTGTCCCAGGCGAGGATTGGGTCTCACACTTTACGGGGCTCGACAACTGATTTGTGGTGCAACTTATATGCCGTTTGTTTTACCTGAATGTGATAAATGTGTACCTGAAAGACAGAAGCATATATACTTAAAAGATAATGGGGAGACAGGGCTGATTCCCGCTTGCAACATTGCTACTATTCCCGGTGACATGACTGAACGCGGCTGCACCTATGCTGGCTGCAGAGGAGTGGTCGGTGGACCAGTGAAGGATGTGATTCAGCTGCAGCATGGTCCGATAGGTTGTTGTTACTATCCTTGGGATGTTAGACCGCATCTTGCGAAAGGCACAAACTTCCAGCTGGTAAACGTTTTCTCTACTGATTTGCGTGAATCCAACATTGTCTTTGGGGGAGAGAAAAAATTATACACGTCTATTTTGGAGTCAAGTAAAGCCTTTCCCGACGCGGAAGCCGTATTCGTGTATGCTACGTGTGTTGCGGGTCTTATAGGTGACGATATCGAAGCGGTGGCGAAACGTGCTAGCCAAGCCATCGGTAAGCCAGTGGTAGCTTTTAGTTGCCCTGGTTTTCGTGGTGTAAGTCAAAGCTTAGGTCATCATATCGGCAACGAAGTGCTTTTCAACAAGGTAGTAGGCACTGAAGAAACAGAGGAGAAGACGCCTTACGACATAAACCTTGTCGGCGAATACAACATTAAAGGCGATGACTGGTTGATTCTACCGGTTCTTGAAGCGATGGGTATACGAGTAATTTGCACGTTTACCGGCGACTCGTCGTATCATGATATAGCTAAGATGCATGCCGCAAAGTTGAATGTTATACGCTGCGCAAGATCTGCCAAGTACATAGCGGACATGATGAAAGACAAGTACGGCACACCTTACATGGAAGTTGACTTCTATGGTATACAGCAGACCGCTGATGACCTTCGTAAGATAGCTGCATTTTTCGGGTTAGAAAGCAAGGCTGAGGAGGTTATTGCTAAGGAAGTGGCGGAAATAAAGTCTGAGTTGGAGTTCTACCGTGAAAAGTTTCAGGGCAAAAAAGTGATGGTGTATCAGGGTGGTCCGCGTAGCTGGCACTGGCCCAAGATTATGGAAGAGATAGGCTTTGACGTTGTTGTGGTTGCAACAACCTTCGGGCATGAGGACGATTACGAGAAGATTGTCAGTCGGGTAAAAGATGGCACACTTTTGATTGATAATCCTAACGCCAAAGAGCTTGAAGAGGCTATGATGCATTATAAGCCTGACCTGTTCATTTCGGGTCAAAAAGAGAAGTATTTAGCTTACAAGTGCGGTGTCCCGTTTCTTAACGGTCACACCTATGAAAGCAAAGGTGGCTACATGATGTTCAAAGGGTTCATGCTGTTTGCCCGTGATATGTACAAGTCGCTCTATAGTCCAGCATGGAAATTCATCAGAAACACAGGAGCCCAATAAGCTTGGTTGTGATTAACAGAACAAAAAGTGTCGCCATAAACGCGCCTCGCATGTGCCAACCAATAGGTGCAATTTGGGCTACACTGGGCGTTCATGGAAGCGTGCCGCTGATACATGGCTCACAAGGCTGTTCCACGTACCCACGGAATTTGATGGCGCGTCATTTCCGTGAACCAATCGAAGTCGCAATCACTTCGCTTCATGAGAAAGCCACCATTTTTGGAGGAGCTGCCAACCTCAAAGAGGCATTATCAAACATTATCGCGCGCCAACATCCAGAGTTGATAGCAGTTATAACCACCTGTTTAAGTGAAACTACGGGTGATGACATTCATGGCATCGTTAGAACTTTCAAAGCTGAAAACCAACTTGACGATACCACAAAAATTGTTACTATAAACACGCCCAGCTACATAGGCACCCACATTTTAGGCTACGATAATGCCGTAAAAGCGATGGCATCCCAACTTGCCGTCAAAACCGTGCCCAACAACAAAATCAACATTATTCCAGGCATGATTAACCCCGGCGATGTCTTAGAAATCAAACATATACTTACAGCTATGGATGTCCAAGCCATATATTTAACAGATATCTCTGAAACGCTCAATGCGCCGCTTCGGCTGCCTAAACCCGAGTTCCCAAACGGTGGAACAACCGTAGCTGAGATTGCTGACAGCGCCAACTCATTAGGAACCATAGCACTCTGCAAGCATGAAGGCCAATCAGGCGCAAATGTTCTAAAAGAAAAGTATGGCGTACAAGCTGTGTTAGGGGAACTTCCCATTGGGGTTGAAGCAACAGAGGAGTTCATCGCAAACGTTGCCAAACTAACTGGGAAAAAGATGACTGATACCCTACTGGATGAACGTGACCGGCTAGTAGATGCGATTGTTGACGCCAGCCAACTTACCTTCGGCGTTAAAATTGCCATATTTGGTGACCCCGATATAGTGTTTGCCCTTACACGGTTTGCCTATGAGCTTGGCATGCAGCCTATGCATGTAATGACAACGTTTGAGGGGCTAAAGTTTCCTGAAGACGCTCAAGCCATAGCTGTTGATCATGGAACAGATCCATGTAAACAAAGTATAATCGTTGGAGGTGACCTTTGGGACTTGAATCAGAAAGTCAAAGAAACACCCGTTGATCTCCTAATCGGTGACTGCAAAGGCAAATACATCTCTAAAGAAGAGCATATTCCGCTTGTCCGCGTTGGTTTCCCACAAAGCGACCGATTCGGCTACCATCGTAAAAGTATGGTGGGCTTTAACGGGTCATTACAGCTGCTTGATACACTCGTTAACACGATTATGGATTCCAAGGACACGTAACTGTGGAGGTTGGCGGTTGAAGCCTGTGAACATTACTGATTTTTTCTTTAAAATGCCTGTCCTCCAAACGGAACCAATCATTGATGACACAACCCTGCGGGATGGCGCTCAAATGTCAGGAATAACAATCAAACCCCAAGATGCAGCCAAAATAGCCTCTCTACTATGCGACGTTGGAGCAGAAAGAATTGAATTGTTCCATTACCAAGAGCCCGACAAAGAAGCAGCCAAACTTATTCAAGCAATGAAGCTTAACTGCAGAATTGCCGGCTGGTGCCGCACCGCAAAAAAAGACATAGATAGTGCAATCGATTTGGGCTTTGATGAAGTCGGCATCTCCCACCCTGTTTCTTATGTTCATTTAAGATCAAAATGGCCAAATAAAACAGATGATGACCTCTTGGCAAATTTTGTAGACGTGATTGAGTACGCCGCAAAAACCTATGGGTTACGAACGTTTGTTCACGGGGAAGATGGAACACGGGCTGATTGGGAGTTTGAGAAAAAATTTGTCAATGCAGCGGCTGATGCTGGCGCGGAATGTTACCGGGTATGCGATACTGTTGGGGTTGGGCTTCCTGAGTTGGATGCGCCTTTACCTATGGGGATTCCTGCAAAAATAAAAGCGCTCAAAAAGGAGACGCGTATTAAGTCGTTGGAAATTCATGCGCACGACGATTTGGGAAACGCCGTTGCAAACTCTATTGCGGCGGTACGTGCAGCATCGGGTCTATGGGATAAAATATACATCAATACCACATGCCTAGGAATTGGTGAACGGGCAGGAAACGCTGAAACCGAGAAAATCTTACTTAACTTGTACTTACATTATGGTGTCAAGAAATATGAAGGTAAGACAAAAAAGCTCAAGCAAGCGGCAGACTTTATCAGTCACGCAACAGGTTTTGTGGTTCCACCCAACAAAGCTATTGTGGGTCAATATGGTTTCACGCATGAGTCAGGTATTCACACTTATGGGGTTCTCAACAACGCTTGGACTTACGAACCATATCCACCAGAGCTAGTTGGTAACGTTAGACACTTAACTATAGGAAAACAATCTGGCAAAAACATAATCAAACACAAAATAATTGAAATTACAGGCGTATATCCCAACAATGAAACCGTAGAGACCATAGTTAAACAGGTCAAAGCAGTTTACTCAAATGGTAAAAAAGGATCGCTCAAAGTGCGAGAATTCAAGAAAATTCTCCAAGAATCTAAATTATTACCCAAAAAACCATTCATCTATGACAAATCTGAAGATCAATCAGCATTTTGTTTGGGTATTCCTATCGAAGAGGCACATAAATGAGCAAAATCCATGTAGCCTTAATTCTTGTAGCAATAGTCGTCTCTACTTTAATAATAGAGCACGTTAATGTATTTTTTTTAGCCCAAAATTCTCCATCTCCGGAATTACGGGTCTTTGTTGCATCAAGTTTAATTTATGTCGTTGAGAACGCAAGCAAGGATTTTGAGCAAACAAACAACTGCAAATTAATCATCAACTCAGGAGGATCCGACAGCTTATACCAACAGATAAGTGCAGGTTCACCATGTGACGTTTTCTTGTCTGCCGACTTCAAATGGGACAGCCAACTTAACAACTCAAAGCTACTCTACAGAAACACATACCAAAACTTCACCACTAACACCCTCACTGTACTGCTGTCTAAGGATAATCCCCAAAAAATATCCTCCCTCTTAGACCTAATCAAACCGTGCGTGAAAATCGTTATTGCCGACCCATCTGTTCCTGCAGGCTCATACACGAACTCGACACTGACAAAAATTGACGCCACTTGGGGCAACATAAGCAGCTCACTCTACCTTGGACCGCAATGGCAAAACTACCGAACAAACTTCCTAGCAAACGTGGTCTCGTATGAGACTACTGTTGAAAACGTTGTCGGCAAGGTCTCCCTTCAAATAGGTACTGCTGACGTTGGAGTAGCGTTCGTTTCTGATGCAACCTACGGAACAATGACAGGCGCCCAACTTCAGTATCTACAAATACCTTCAGCAGTAAATACGCAGGGTACTTACGGCATAGCCATCATAAAGAGCACTAACAATGCAAACCTAGCTGAGGAATATGTGAATTTCTGGCTTTCCAGCAAGGGGCAAGCGCTGCTAAAAGTGTTCGGCTTTGGAAATGATGCCTAATTCGCTGCATCTTTATTAAGCTGGAGAGTGGCGATAAAAACTGAAACTTCACGAATTTAATCATATTTCAAACAAAATAGTACTCTTTATTTTAGGAATCCTTGTTGCATCTTTTATACTGTTTATTTCACTTCCAATAATAGCAGTATTTTCAAGAATAAACTTTAGTCAGGCCTGTTCGCAAATCCAAAATCCACAGATTCTTAACGCTATTGCCTTGGGGCTTCTTACTTCTTCAGCAGCAACTGTAGCCTCTTTCATTTTCGCCGTGCCAACCGCTTACCTTCTGGCAACAAGGAACTTTCCGGGGAAAGCGATTATCGACACATTAATGAATATACCTATGGTTCTTCCACCCGCTGTTGCTGGTGTAGCTCTGCTTTTAGTTTTTGCGCCCATGGGTCTCTTAGGGCCAGTGCTTAATGGTCTGGGCTTAACTTTACCAGGCAGCACCTTAGCAGTTATATTGGCACAGATGTTTGTGGCGTCACCTTTTGTTTTGCGGTCCGCCAAAACCGCTTTTGAAAACATTAATCCAGACCTCGTTAACAGCGCAAAAATATTAACAGACTCTCATCTTAGAGTCTTCTTTACAGTTACTTTACCGCTTTCTACTAGACAAATCCTGTCTGGCATATTGATGACTTGGGCACGGTCAATGGGAGAATTTGGCGCTACTCTAATGTTTGCGGGGAACATCCCCGGAATAACCGAGACCATGCCTTTATCAATATATTTGCTTATGGCTCAAAACCCATTTGCAGCAATTGTTCTCTCTGCAATTATGATTGTGTTCTCGTTCTCTTTTCTAATAACTGTAAGGCTGCTCGAGCAAAAAAAGTTCGGTGAAAAAAATGATTAAACTCGAAGGCATTACAAAGTCTTTCAAAGAAAAAGCAATTTTACAAAAACTTGAATTTGAAGTCAAAAAAAATGAAGTTTTATCTTTGTTGGGACCCAACGGTTGTGGTAAAACTACTACTCTGAACTTGATTTCTGGTTTGTCTAGACTTGACGAAGGCAGTATTTTCATAGGCGATGTTTTAGTGGACGGAAAATCTGGCAGTAAAACTGTTCATCTGTCGCCTTGTGATCGAAAAATAGGGTATGTTTTTCAAACTGCTGCCCTTTTTCCTCATATGAGAATCCGCGACAATGTTGCTTACGGGTTAAAGGCTAAGCATCTGCCACAACAAGAAATTGCTGTGAAAACTCGTTCTCTGCTTGACTTCGTGGGAATGACAGAATATGCAGAGTATTTTCCACATCAAGTCAGCGGCGGACAAAAGCAGCTCGTTGCGCTTGCGCGGTCTCTTGCTACTGACCCAGAGGTGTTACTTTTAGATGAACCGCTGTCCGCTGTGGATACTAAATTTCGGGAGTCATTACGGCTTGAATTTAAAAGTTTTTTGCGAAAACTCGATGTTACTGTCATTCATGTTACCCATGACCTGTCAGAAGCTCTAATTATGTCGAATCGAGTGGCAGTTATGGGGAATGGACACATAGAACAAATCGGAAGCCGTGATGATATCCTCGGGAGCCCTAACTCGGAATATGTCGCTGAATACCTTGGCCTAAACGTCTACACTGCCAAAGTCATTTCAGACTTGGATGAAATTAAGCTTGATATAAATGGAGTTCAACTCTCAGCGCCGAAAGCTGTGATTGCTACTGACCAATCGGTTCTGGTTACTCTTAAGCCTGAAGACGTCATCTTGTCGCTGGACTCTAACTTTAAGAACCCTCAGTGGGGAGGATGCACCTGCAACTTATTGGTGGGTACAATTGTTGAAATTACGCTGATGCGTTCAATTGCCCGAGTTACGGTTGATGTAGGTTTTTTGGTGCGATCAAAACTTACGTTAAGTTCGCTAGGCGACTTAGGCTTGATAGAAGGAGAAAATGTCTATGTGCAATTCAAAGCAAAGGCTTTAAATGTTTCATCAAAAAGTTCCTGTAAATAAAAGAATTCTAAACTATTGTGACTAATGCTACTTTTTCCTTTTTTTTAGTTTGGAAGCGTGAGATGAGGCTGAGTGGCCTCTGGTTTGGTTTCATGACAAGAATAGCTATAGTTTCACATTCCGTTCTCTCTACTAGTGGTCCAGAGCCTCAGCAAACTCTATAACTTTGGCTAAATAGTAAAAATGGTTTTAAATCTGAAATCTGTCAAGTCTATGAATTCTAGACCGAAATGGGTTCAAGTTTTCCCTAATTGGTGTGTAATTTAAACGGTTATTTGTATTGGATGGCTCGACCATTGACAAATAAAAAAACAAACTAGTTGTTTTAAGGCTTACTTGCTGTATGGGCTAATTATGGCTTCTATTTGGCAAAAGGGGCAAAGTGCGGAGGGTGAGGTTTAACTTCACGTTTAAATTTTATGCATGCAATGCCTGCCTAAGACGAGAATTTGGCGGGGAAAAGGATACTGACCATTTTTACCAATAAAAAATAGCAAGGCTTCATGCCCCGAAAGAAGGGCTTGACGTAAGCCTAATAATCTCGCTTCTGGTGTTTATTGTAATCTTTTGTTGAGCTAAATGATGTTAGTAAGTTGCTCAATTCAGTCAGCGTAAGGTGTGTAGTTAATGACGTGGATGTTTCCATCAAGTTTTATACATAGATGCTTGATTTTAAAGTAGAAATGCACCCAGCTTGAGTTCGCTATATTATCGAGAGGCGACTTAAGGTTGTTAATCAGCAAGCCAAGCCGGAGTGACCAACAGATGCTATATGACACTGTTCAAACTCCTGGAGGACGGAACAGAATTGAAATCGAGGTCGACGACGAAGAACTTGCGGTGGAAAAGCTAAAGAAAGTCGGTTGCAATTTTCGCAATGAAATCGTCATTGGAGTTGGCGGCAAACAAATACTGCTTCAAGATCCATCGAGAAACCTCATTGAACTCTTCCAGTATTTCCAAGAGTGGAAGCCTGTCGAAAAGAAATAGAACTACAGTCAGAACATAGCTTTACGGTAAAAGACTGATTTTATGGATTCGATTTAAAATTTTGAAAAGCAAATGTTCAATATTGAAGGACTTACGCATTTCTTATATAGTCCTTTTTTTCTAAAAGAGGAGAAACTTTAGAATCGATATAGCGGGTTGACTAGAAATGACTGCGGATTTGGTTATTCAGACAAAAGGGCTTCGGAAGACTTTCATCTCCAAAGGCAGAGGCGGAAAAAAAGAGGTACAAGCAGTCAAAGGCATAGATCTTTCAGTTAAGAAAGGTGAAATCTTTGGCTTTCTTGGACCCAACGGCGCTGGCAAATCCACCACCCAAAAGATACTATCCACTTTACTGAGCCCAACCGCTGGAGAAGCCAAAGTCTTGGGATTTGACCTTGCAACACAGCAGCAACAGATACGGGAAAACGTTGGATGCGTGAGCCAAACGGGCGGAGCGGACCTATATTCCACAGGCATTCAAAATCTAGTTCTTCAAGCACAACTCTATGGATTGGACACCTTAACCGCAAAGAAATACACCGCGGAATTTGTAGAACGTTTCCAAATGACCACCTACGTAGAGAGACCGGCAGCGTCTTATTCTGGAGGCCAAAAAAGACGCTTAGACATAGCGCTTGGAATGATTCACCACCCGCAACTGCTTCTCCTTGATGAGCCTACAACGGGTCTTGACCCACAGAGCCGAGCATATCTGTGGGGAGAAATAAAAAAGCTCAAAGAAGACGGCGTCACCATCTTTTTAACAACTCAATACATGGATGAAGCTGACAAGCTCTGTGATATAATAGCGATTATTGATGATGGAAAGATTGTTGTGACTGGAACGCCTGAGGAGCTCAAAAGCGCCGTTGGCGGCGACACGATAGTGCTTAGTTTCCCATCTGAGGAAGCCGCCCGCAAAGCTGAAGTACTCTTAACCGAAAAGCTCTCC
>JBJKPJ010000030.1:0-4860 GCA_046706605.1 Bathyarchaeia archaeon
CCCTGTTCCCGCAAGTGTACAGGAAGGAAATAGCGTATCTTTAAGCGTCAGTGTCACGGGTGCTGTAGCAGGCACATCTTATGCTGCTGAAGTTGCGGTCGTACTTCCAAGCCCGCTTTCTACGAAATACACAAAGACAGTTACGCTGGGCACTCCAAACGATAAAGGAACTGCAAGCGCAACAGTTACTTTTCCTGATAGCAGTTTTTCGCCCAGTGACTCCGGTAGCAATTGTGCTGGAACCTACACCGCTTACTTTAATCAAAGCGAAGGATTAGCGCAAAGCACGTTTAAAGTTGGTTTCATTGATTCAACCGAATACCACCGTGGGCAGACCATGACCATCCACGCAACAGACTACTCGCCTAACGACGCAGCCACGATCACCATAACAAGCGACAAAACCGGTTCAACCCTTCAAACTGCTACCGCAACCGCTTCAGCAGACGGCTTAGTTACCTCAACCTTGACGCTTTCTAGTAGCGCCGACTTGGGCAATTACACCATCAAAATAACTGGTGCAACCCAGAAGTCAATTCCTGACTCGGAAACCTTCAGTGTGGTTGGGTATTCGATTCAGATTAAAGCAACTAATCTGGCGGGTGATGTGGTTTCCTCGTTAAACCTCCAAGCCCAAGATACCTCAACCTCCGCTACCTACAGCGCCATTACTGGTTCAGATGGTGTCGCAAACTTTAAGCTGGACCACGGCACCTACACGATTACTGCAACTTGGAACGGCGTTAATGTTGGCGAAATCAGCATCACCGTCAGCGGAGATGCTGCGTTTAGCATGCAGTGCCAGCTATCCAACGTGAAAATAACTGTTAAGAGTGCAGAGGGCATTGTTATGCCGCTTGTTACGTTGCAAGTGACGTATCTTTACCAATCTGGCAGCGGCTCAAAGTCAGGCACCGCAAGTGGTCAAACGGACTCTTCAGGTAGCTTTGTCTTAAACTCAGTTTACGCTGGCTCCACGTTTACAATTGATGCTTCGATCTACGGGCAAATCTTTAATGCTGGTAACAACACTGTTAGCAACTTGCCAATTCAAGCTAATCCACAAGTCTACATAATTTGCCCCCAAAAAACTGTATCCCTGAACATTGTAGGCTATGACCATCAGCCGATTTCCGGTGCACGGGTTGAACTGGTTGAATTGACAAATGGTCTGTTCTATTTTGCCACAACTGACACAAGCGGAAACGCACAAACCCCAGCAACATTTGGAATGTACCGCGTAAGAATCTACAAAGACAATGCATTAATCAATGAAACAACCCTTCAGGTTTTCAATGACACCCAGCAACAAATTCGTTGCACACTTTATGGCATTCAGCTCTCGGTTTCTGTTGTGGACTTTTTCGGCTCGCCTATTTCAAACGTTAAAGTCACCCTAAATGGTCCTGAGACCTACTCGCAAGTTACAGGCGGCAACGGAAAAGCAACCTTTAGCAACATTGTGGGTGGCGATCTGCAGATTATCGCTCAATCTCAAAGCGACCAAGGCGCTTACCAAGCCGTCAAAGTATCTGCTAACCAGCCAACCACAGTGCAGATAAAACTTGACAAGTACATCGCTTTAGGTTCGATGCTAATTCAGGCAAGCTCGCTGATTACGGTGCTGATTATTCTTGTGGCAGTGGTTCTGTTTGCGCTTGTAGAAATCTATCGTCGCCGACGAAACAGAAAAACAGTTGTTGCATAAATTTCTCCCCTTTATAGAATAAAGTTTATATGGAATCCAACTTACTTAAAGAAAACCAAGGACTGATACAAAACAAATTTTGAATTGACAATTGAGGTGTATCTGTTGGCTCAATTAAAAGCTTGTTCTCCAACATGTCCATCTTTTAAGTGCACAAAAAACGCATCCCTCTACCGGCGCGGTTCAGTGTGGTGCCGAGAAGCTGAAGAACCCTGTAACGTAGATAAATGCACTTACTCAATGTGTTTTAAACGGCGTTTGCTGCCTGGGGGAATTTGCGGCGAAACCGTCAGACGCAAAACAGTCGAAAAAGACCTCGACGACGACTTTCCCGATGATGCCGTGAAACTTAAAGGAAAGGCCCTGCGAAAACTCGGAGACCAAGATTTCTACTAAAAATGTGCTGAAAACAAAAAGTTGACCGCGCTTAATGCACGGTTTTTCTTTATTTTGCTTTAACGCGTTTAACTACTGGTGGCTTTACTTTCTTTAGAATTCGGTAGCCGCAGATGATACATTTGGTTTCTCCGCCGCGAAGCTCAAGCTCTTCAGAGGGAACACGTGAACCGCATCTCATGCATTCATAAACAATTCCAGATTTTTCCATTGGAAGCGCCTTGCCTACAAAGAAAAGTTTTTTGCTTTTAAACATTTCCAGTACTGTAGGCTAATGAGGATGAATAGTTGAGGAAACGGCTCAAACAAAAGCTCTCCAAGTCCCTGTCGCCTGAAGAGCTCAGTAAAGTTTACAGTTCTTTTGACATAATCGGCGACATAGCTATCGTCAAACACAACCACATCCAAAACCCCCAAGCCGTCGCAAATCAAATCTTGGCTATCCACAAAAACATAAAAACCGTGCTCACCCCCACCACCGCTATCAAAGACACTTTCAGGTTAAGAACGCTTCAACTTTTGGCAGGAGAAAACAACACCAAAACCTGCCATCGCGAATCAGGCTGCGTTTTTGCTGTTGATGTAGAGCGATGCTATTTTTCGCCGCGCCTAAGCCATGAACACACACGCATCGCTGAGTTGGTGACGCCGTGCGAGACCGTGGTAAACATGTTTGCAGGGGTAGGTTGCTTTAGCATAATCTCTGCCAAAATCCAGCCCACCGCTAAAGTGTACTCTATTGATATCAACCCCGTTGCCTTTCAATGCATGGAGAAAAATGTACAGGAAAACGATGTGGTTGGGCGTGTTGTCTGTTTGCTTGGCGACTCAAAAGACATAATCACTGCACGGTTGCAGGGTGTGGCTGATAGGGTTTTGATGCCGTTACCTGAGAAAGCATTTGAGTATTTACCCTACGCGGTTTTGGCGCTGAAAAGAGGCGGCTGGATACACTACTATGATTTCCAACATGCTATCAAAAAAGAAGACCCAATAGAGAAAACCAAAACAAAAATTGCCCAAAAACTCGACGAACTACGCGCAGACTACAGTTTTGCCTACTCCCGTGTGGTGCGTCCGACGGGTCCAAACTGGTTCCAAACAGTCATAGACATACAGGTCAGGTCTATACCAAGCAAGTTTTAATAACTCACCTTGCCACTCTAATGGTGGAATTTGCATGAAACGTAAACTGATGGAAATCCTTGCTTGTCCCATCGACAAGCAACATCCACTGGAGCTCTATGTGTTTGAAGAAAAAGATGAAATCGTTGAAGGCTTAATTGTCTGCCCTCAATGCCAACGCTGGTATCCTATCCGTGAAGAAATCCCCGAAATGCTCCCAGACGAGCTCCGCAAGGAAGCTGATGACTTGCCTTTCCTTAAAAAATGGAAAGAAAAAGCACCCCCGAATGTTGTTTCTGAAGGCAAACCCTTCAACCTAAAATAACTTTTTTGTTTTACAAAAAATATAGGATGCTCGGCAGGGGTTAGCTTTTTGTCAGGGTCTATGGAAAATGGTGCCCCCATGATTGAGCACTTTGTAGAAACGGACTTTTAGGAAGTCAGTTATGATAAATGCTAGGAGCGCGTAGCCCCAGACAAATCCTGCAAGTCCCCAGCCGATAGGTGACACGAATACTCCGTAAACTACGATTAATGTTGCTGCTATCTTGGTTATGACGGCAGTCCAGAAAAGCAGACCGCCCGGTCTAATTGACCAGAAGTGACCGCGTGTTCTTGTAACAAAGATTGTTAGGTGTCCCGCGACTGCTAGCTTGAGAAATATGAATGCTTGGAGCACACCTAAGGGCAACTTTAGCACTTCTTCGCCGATGTAGAATATTCCAAATGATGAGAAAACACCGATGATTCCCAGAAACGACGCCATTATCAATACGTTTCGCATATGCCATCTTTCAGGTTTAGCTGAACCCCTCACGTTGTCGTAGGCAATAGCCATTATAGGCACGTCATTGAACAATGCTATCAAAACAATCATAACAGCTGTCACAGGGTAGAAGTTGAAGACAAGAATGGAAGCCACGATAAAGAACAGTACACGTATGGTTTCTGCAATACGGTAAATTGCATAGTTATTCATGCGCTGGAAAATCTTGCGACTTTCCCTGATGGCATCAATAATTACAGACAGACCGGGCTTTGTAAGTACAATGTCAGCTGCCGATTTAGCAGCGTCAGTGGCTCCTGCAACCGCTATGCCTGCATCTGCCTCTTTTAAGGCTGGTGCATCATTAACACCATCGCCGGTCATGCCGACAATGTGCCCACCGTTTTGGAGCAGTTCAACAATGTGGTATTTGTGTTCAGGAAAGACTTCGGCGAATCCTTCTGCTGCTTCAACTGCTCTTTGGGAGTCTTTTTCATGTGGACCCAAAATGGTTTCGGGAAGTACAATTTTTGTTCCCAAATGTACTTCTTGGGCTATTTCTTTAGCGATGGCAATGTGGTCGCCTGTAACCATTTTAACTTGGACACCCATGGACTGGGCAGTTTGGATGGTTTCAGCGGAGTCTTCTCGGGGCGGGTCGTACAGAGCTATCAAACCAATGTACTGCCATTTTCCTTTTTCATCGGTTTTTGCAACCCCAAGAGCACGGTGCCCTTTTAGCGCGAATTGATTTATGTCTTGGTCAACGGCGTCTGCAAGTTCTTTTTGGGCTGAAACAAGTTTAAGAATTACTTGAGGCGCTCCTTTTGACACTTTAAAGCTTTTACCTTTGGAATCTTGAACC
>JBJKPJ010000031.1:0-7921 GCA_046706605.1 Bathyarchaeia archaeon
GTTAACTACAATTACTGCTTCTTTGATGGAGTTTGTTATGCTTTGGAATTTTTTTTCGCTTTCAAGCAGGTCTTGGCGGAGCATGGTTTGAATTTTGTTTTCCTCTGAAACGTCATGGAAAATAGCAAGGTCAAATGTTTCTCCCTCATGGATGAAGCGGTTACCACTCATTTTAAGAAACTTTGTTTCTCCGTTTTTTGTTATTATTTTAATTTCGTAAGACGGAATTTCTGTTCCCGTTAACCTTTCTCTAAGGTTTTTTGCGAATAACTGCTTGGTTTCTTTGCTGATAAATTCCAGTTCTGAAAAGTTTTTGCCGATTAACTGTTCCTTTTGGTAACCAGTGAATTTTCCAATAAACTTGTTGGAGTAAACAATCTTGCCGGCGTCATTAATCACTACAACGGGGTCTGGAATTAACTCCAGCAATACCGATAAACCGCTTCTATGCTCGCTGCGTTTGGTGCTGTTCTCCAGCATCTAAGATAACCTCCATATCATCAATTGTTTTTTCGTTTTCGCAGGAAAGCTCCATGAGCTTAACATATTTAACAAAAGTTAAATCAGGCACAAGCCATTTAGGCCCAACCCACTTGTAGGCTGCGTTGACTTTTTCTTTTAGGTACTTCATGATTAAAATCTGAAGTTTAGGTGCCCCTGTTCCGAAGATTTGTTCAAGAGCATCTGCAAAGTCTTCGATTTTATCCGGAATCTCCTCTTTTGAAACCGCAAATTTGGTTTGTAGATAAAAATAAATCGCACTGCTGGTTTTTTCTCCCAAATTAAGAAAAGCTTGGTCTACCGCTTCTATTAGAATTTCTCTGAATTCTTTGTGCTGTTTTTCTTTTTTCCTATTCTTCCGCATTTACCCTGACAAACCAGCTTTGCGTTTCGTATTATATGTTAAAACTGCCTCCATGTAAGTAAAGGCTTATGAATCCAAAATGTTGACTTAAAATCCACAAAGCTGGTATTGGATACAAAAAGAAAATTGTGATTTTGAGTGGCGCTATTTTGCCACGAGGAACCCGATCAGTAAACCGACTACGAATCCGATGCCAAGGGGTAATATGCCGATGATGAGCGTGCCATATTGGATTGCTACTGGACCGTATTTGTCAGATAAGTTTTTCAATCCGCCCAGGCTTAAACCAAAAAACCCAAAGTAAGCTGCTACCAGCACGACGAGGGTGGCTATGATGGCGATTTTGAGGAATTTATGGATTAGGTAGCCCACGATTAATCCCACAACAAATGGGATAATCATGAGAATAATTGTTGGTATACCGCCTAAGCTGCCTGATGTTATAAAATTAAATATATCCTCAAGGATTCCCAATTTGGTGCCTTCCTACAGGTTAGTGTTATTTTACAATGTTCTATTTAATGTCATCGCCGAAAGGGCTGCCCTATTTTGTTTGGAAGTGTGCCTTTACATTGAACTTATATTGCCTACATAAGGTATTGAAGATTAAAAAAATTAAATACTCTTAAAATAGACTTTTAATTGCAATGAACAAACGTTACTTTGCCATATTCTTAGTCCTCATCGTAATTATAGCAAGTTTAGCATTAATTGCCCGATTGCAGACAGGCAACCACAGCATCGAAAACAACAACTCACTCTTGTCGTTGCCTACAAGAGAGAGTGCAATTCCAACAACTCTTGTCAGAATTACTCCTCAGATGGATACAAATCCTCCAAAATCGCTGTCATCCCAATATTATGACCCAGTTCCAGTTGACGGACCTGT
Organism: Bathyarchaeia archaeon; assembly: GCA_046706605.1. Lineage (GTDB taxonomy): Archaea > Thermoproteota > Bathyarchaeia > Bathyarchaeales > Bathycorpusculaceae > Bathycorpusculum. The sequence goes on from JBJKPJ010000031.1 coordinate 1,755, forward strand.
TAACATTGCGGGAACAGAAGACTCAGCCTTTGTGGTCTCGAATGGTTCAATTCTTTACTTCTTTTTCGCACCTGACCTGAATGTTCCAGTGGGAAAGCAAGTTTTAGACCCAACGGTGGGAATCTACGTTTCGCACAAAGTCAACGGGACTTGGACGGAGCCAGAGAGGGTGATTCTTCAAGATCAAGGAAAGCTTGCTTTAGACGGCTGTGAAGTTGTCCAAGGAAACACAATGTATTTTTGTTCAGCCCGAGAGGGCTACACGGGGCTTCACTGTTTCAAAGCTGAGTACATTAATGGTATGTGGCAGAACTGGGTAAATATTGATGCTTTTTTAAAATCTTCTGAATACCAAGTCGGTGAACTTTATATTACAAGTGACTGCGGCGAAATGTATTTCCACTCAAACAGAACCGGCGGAGCAGGCGGCTTGGAAATTTGGGTTTGCAAAAACATTAACGGTCAATGGTCTGCTCCAGAAAATGTTCGTGCGGTTAATTCCGCCAGTGTTGAAGGTTGGCCTACGTTGATTCCTGATGGACAAGAGTTGTGGTTTTCCAGAGATTATGCCGTATGGAGATCGATAAAGGTGAATGGTGAATGGCAAACTCCCACGAAAATGTTTTCTCCTCTTGCAGGGGAGCCATCGGTTGATAGTTTAGGAAACGTGTATCTTACGCATCACTTCTTAGTTAACGGTACAATTTATTCATCCGACATCTAACGTTGCATACAAAAAATAATCATCCGAAAATCGAGGCAGAAACATGAATGATAAAATCACAAAAAGATGCGCGGATTGCTCCGTATCTCAACAAATTAAGTGCTTTGGTGTTGAAGAAGTAAGTCGAGGCATAAGAAAAAACAGAAAATGCCAAAAAAAGTAGCGATTTTATTTCCATGTCACATTGGAAACAAAAAATTGACCTGCTCCTACAGGTTACATTGTGCTGCTCTGAGTTCTTTTAAGGTATATTCAAGGTTCTTTTTTATGTCATTAACGTAAAGGGTCCTTTTCTGTATGCCTTTCTGAACAGCTCCCGCTACGAGAAATCCTGCACCGATGATTTCACCAACAGGCGAGGGATCAGGAAACATTATGCATGCCACCCCGATTTTTACCAAGTTAGATTTGTTGCCTTCGCGCCAAACTTTCTGGGCTTTGGCTGCTTCTTTAGTTGTGCCTTTCATTGCTTTGTAGAACTCAGCGTAGCTTTGGGTTAACTCATGGATAGACTTAGAAGCTGGTTTTGCATTTTCCATGTGAACACCATAAACCATTCATACCACTCCGTGGGAAAAAAGGCTTAAAGCAAAAAAGAGCACATTTTCAAGTCTTTTTAACAAATTTTTGCCAGATTTTTTATATGTAAATTACAATTTTCGATAGCAAACCGGAAAGAGTTTAATTAGGCTAATAAATATGGAAGCGCCCGTTCACATGGGCTAAAAGAAAATATTTATATGATCTGGGCGTGTAACTACATACCGACTGGTCGGTATGTAATCTTGAAGGCGCTGCGATGACAGAAGAAAAAATTATGGAAACAGCATTCAAACTTTTTATGGAGAAATCGTACAGTAAAGTTTCCATAGACGAAATAGCTAAAACCGCAGGCGTATCAAAAGGTGCCGTTTTCCATTATTTCAAATCAAAATACGAGCTTGCCAAAGAATCATTGTTCTTCGCTCTTGAAAAATTGTGGATGGATGACCTCAATAATTTTGACACATCAAACCCAGCTGAAAGCGCAAAGAAACTAATTGATTTCTCTGTTGATACATCCCTGAAAAATTGGGGTATGATGCGCTACGTTTTGGATATCCATGAAGCAGCCATTGAAGAAGGCGAGAACACCGAAGATTGGGATGTAGTCTTTTCAAAATATGTCCTGCAAGTAGCCAAGATCCTAAAAGCATGTGGAGCGCCTAATCCTGAAGTAAAAGCAACGCTACTCATAACCCTCCTCGACGCACTGGGGATGGAGTACGCCATGATGGGCGGCAACAGCGGTCTTCCTCTTGACTTAGTCAAAAAAGAACTCTTCGAATTGTTCATTGACAACTACTTGAAGCCTTCAAGAGGTGACCAAAACGAGTAAAAGAAACAACGAAACCAACGACCTGATCATCAGCGTCAAAGGCGTTGAGAGAACATACGAACTGGGCGAAGTCAAAGTAAAAGCCCTAAAAGGCATCAACTTGGAAGTAAAGAAGGGGGAAGTTCTGGTCATATTAGGGCCATCAGGCTCTGGCAAAACCACACTTCTCAACATCCTTGGCGGCGTTGACACCCCAACCGCCGGCTCGGTAACAGTAAACCATATACCAATAGAAGGCTACAAAGAAAAACAGCTCTCCAAATTCAGAAGGGAAAACGTAGGCTGGATATTCCAGTTCTTCAACCTCATTCCATCCTTAACCGCCATCGAGAATGTGGCCTTAGCCCTTGAAATGGCGCGCGACACCGACAAAATTATGGAAAGAAGCCGTGAAACACTCGCTCTTGTGGGCATAGCTGACAAAGCAGACATGTTTCCTTCTCAGCTTAGTGGAGGAGAACAGCAGCGAGTTGCCATTGCCCGTGCGCTAGTGAAAAAGCCGAAGATGGTTTTAGCTGATGAGCCAACAGGAAATTTAGACTGGGAAACTGGCCAAAAAATCGCTGACCTTATGAAATCGCTGAACAGTCGTGAGGGCATTACCTTCGTCATTGTATCGCATGACATCTCCATCACCCAAATAGCTGATAGGGTCATCCATCTTAGAGATGGAAAAATTTTCAAAGAAACCAGTTCTCAGCCTAATGCCAAGAAGGTCATTGAAGAATGAGCATACTGGCAAAGAAGACACTCAGAGACCTTTGGAAAGCCAAATTGCGCACCATCGCAATAGTTGCGGTTATCGCGCTGTCCGTAAGCATCGGTATTGGAATGGTCAACGCCTCGCAGGATGCTTATCATTCTTTTGATAAAAGGTACCAAGTAACCAACTACGAGGACATAAAAATCAGCTTTGACATGACCAACATCAACCTCTCACAAATTCAATCCATAAATGGCGTTGATCTGGTAACGGGGCGCATCTTCACGCAGACACAATACAAGGTGGGCGACAAAACTTTTCAAACACACTGGATAGCGGCACCATACTATGACAAAGCGCCTTATGCTCAAATTGACGGCTACCAGTTTTTCGAAGGGAAATATTTCTCCTCGCCAAACGCCTCTGAAGCACTTGTTGGAAATCTCTTTGCAAAACCAAATCAAATTTCAGTAGGCGACAATATAAATGTAAACTATAGCAATTCTACGCTGCAGTTCAAAGTCGATGGAATAGTCAACTCACCAGAATACATCTACGTAATCTCTGATGCTGGCTGGCCTGAGCCGTCCCAGCTTCTTCCGCTGTTTACGAGCTACGAGACAGCAGTAAATGCGATGAATCTAACTCAGGGTGACTACAACCAACTTCTTTTGACGGTCAAAAATGGATACAGTCCTCTTAACGTAAAACAGAACGTGGAGTCAGTTCTGCTGGGCGAAGGCGTTCGCATCACGCAGTCAATTCTCGGAACACAAGAAGCCGATTATCAATTCTCCAGATCCGACGTCAGCAGCTTAACCACTCTTGGCTGGGCGTTCGGCATTCTGATAGTCTTAACGAGTGCAGTGATAATTTACAACACAATAACCAGGCTTATAGCTTCTCAAAGAGCGTACATTGGCGTTATGGAAGCGCTTGGCGGTTACAAGCGAGACATTATCACTCACTACTGCCTCTTCGGCTTCTTAATGGGTTTAGTTGGAGCATTAATAGGGGTTGGGCTGGGTATAGGCATCAATTACACTGTCATAACTGAATACGCCGGGATAATCGGTTTAGCCTCCCCTGTAACCGCGATATTCTGGCAATATCTAGTCCTCTTTGGAGCCTTAGGTCTAGGCATCAGCACCCTTGCGGCGTTTCTGGGCTCTATTAAAACCTTGAGTATAGGTCCCAGAATGGCTATGACATCCCAATATCTCACACAGAGCTTCTCAAAGAAACCACTGCTAGAGCAGCTATTCGAAAAGCTTCCTGGTCAACGCAAGATTCTTTCCCGCGTGCCGCTGCGCAATCTTTTTCGCCACAAACGCAGAACAGCCATCACAGTGATTGCAATTGCAGCATCCATGATAGTTGTGTTTGCTTCTTTGGGATTAACGCTCAATTTCCTGCAGCCGCTCCAGAGGAATTACAACAACTATGAGAAGTGGGGCTTACAAGTGACACTTGCCAGTTACCAGAATGAAACACAGGTCTTAAACACGCTATCCTCGCCTTCTATGGCTGGATTAAAAGGCGAGGTCATGATAAATGACTACGTTGGAATCGTAAAAAACAATCAAGTGCAATTCGTCCATATTCAGGCGTTTGAGGAAAACAGTACGCTTCGCTCGTTTAACATTATTCGTGGTAGTGGCGGTCTTGGAAATGGGATTTTGGTGGGTTCCATATTGGCTGAAAAGCAAAACATCCATGTTGGGGACACACTGACCTTTGTTGTAGCAAATCACACAAGCCAAGCTAAGGTTGTAGGCATAACGGGCGAGTTGCTTGATGATTCAGTGTTAATGAGCATAGGAACCGCCACAAACATCCTTCATACAGGCGGCACAGTTAACGCTCTAATAATGGATTTAGGTTCTCTATCGCAGAGCCAAATTGAATCTGTTGTCCGCTCCAACTTTAATGTGGCGTCTTTTGTCTTCACAACAGACGTGCTGAATGGCATAACATCGCTTCTAAATGGCATCATAGCGTTGATGTCTATCTTCATTATATTTGGTGTTGTCGCAGAAATTCTTTTCATTTCCAGTACTGTAGTGCTTAACGTTATCGAAAGGGACAGTGAGTTCATATCGCTCAGAGCTATGGGAGCTGATCCCAACAGAATCTTGCGGATGGTTATAAATGAAAGTGTGATGTTGCTTGTACCCAGCCTTGTCATAGGTCTGATTTTCGGCGCTTTTGCAACACAGTGGATTACTGCTGCTATTGTGAAAAACTTGATGTACTACAATATAGTCGTGGACCCCTTGACGTACATCTTTACAGCAATTATCGCAACTGTGTCCGTTTATTTAGCTGCATATATATCCGCCAGACACATAACGAGACAAAAATTAGTTGACAACATCAGACAAAAAATGCTAACATAAGTAAAGAAGGCGTCATTCAGCTGTTTGAACCTTCATCGTTCCAAGGCATGTGTGTAGCCCAAGTAACATACGTATTAGCTTTTATTGTTCCCAGGCTGTCGAAATCTCCCACGTTTCCCCGTTTTTTCTTGGGGCAAGTTCATCCAAATTTGTAATGTTTCTTAATTTTCTCTTTGATATTCCAAGTGCATTTTAGTCCTTGCGGAAAAACAACATAGTCACCAGTGCCAAACTCCACCACTCCCTCGGGGCCTGTTACGGCTGCTTTTCCATTGAGTATTAAACAAGTTTCCTTCTCGTCATATTCCCATGGAAATTTTGATTCTTCCTTTTCCCAAATTGGCCAGCCTTCGGCTTCTTGTTTTTCCTCTGCTGTTGGTTTCTTAACCTTTGGCTTCATACTTTTCACCAACAAGTCAATGATAGTCTCAATCCTATATACATTACAAGTTTAAATTAAAATTTCCATAGATGTAGCCCCAGGCTATATGAGAATTTGTTGAAAAGCATGTGTGTAGGTGAGGATTTGAGTTATCCTTTCTGGAGAAATCACGCAAAACGCTTCTTTTCTTTGCGCAGCGCAAAGGTGCAAGCTATGGAGCAAAAAATCTCTAACTGCTCCATTGTGGCAGGATAATTTGAAAAGAATCGTCCAAAAACGAGCTGCAACGCTAAAATGCCCAGAGTGCAGCAGTAAGCGGAGCTAACGAAACGGTTGGTGCATTTTAGTGCGAGGGGTTTGCTGGGGCGCCGGAAAGGAGAAAAATGCAAATATTCAAAGTTATTGGGTATTTCAAGCTATTAAGCTCAAACATGAGCCCAATCAGCTCTCAGCTTATTCATTTAAACAAAAAAAAGAAAGAGGAGATTGATTTTTTGTTTAGTTTGTTTAGCTTATGGTCGTTTTCTTTGCATAAGCAGCATTTGCAGAATGCCGATGATGATTATCACGATTATTATTGC